>NZ_BAAGVN010000046.1:0-19700 GCF_054780855.1 Pseudaeromonas pectinilytica | reverse complement strand
GTTGGTATCCATAGCGGGCACCTCAGTCCAGCGAACTTACTGCAAGTATAGATTGCCCCAACACGTAAAGGGAACAGCGCCCTGCGCACGGTCGGCTGGGCCAGCCCGGCCTTCGTGCTGCTGCGCTGTGACTATTGGTAGTAGGTTGGCTGAGTTGAGCGAAGCCCAACGTTTACCGCGTGAAGGGTGCTGCCCGCATCGTCGCCGGGAACGACTTGTTCCGTTTCCGCCTTGCAGACATTGGCGTTCTGTTCACCTCCGGCGAACGGCGGCGGGCCAAGGGGGAAAAGGCCTCCCCCTTGGCAATCCCGGGCCCTTGGCGTATGCCGACTGTCGGGAAGGCCCCGGGCTGCGGAATGTCTTTCACCGGCCGGGAGCCACACGCCATCCCTGGCGTGACGCTCCCTCTTGCGGTCATCCTGACCGCGAACCGGCTGCAGCCACCCCTCCGCCCGGCCCGACAGACGGCTTCAAGTTTTGGCGGTGGGGGATGGTTAAAAGCGGAAAGCCAGAGACTCAAGACTGAAGACTTGAAAGGTCAGAGCCGAAAGCCAGAGACTTTAGATTGTGGTTTGAAAGCTCAAAGGCGAAAGCCGGAGACTCAAGATTGCAGTTTTGAAAGCTTAAAACAAAGGTGAAGGTTTGAATGCTTCACGCTGCGTGTTGTTATGGCGGGATGGGTTAGAGGTTGGCTTGGAGTTCGCGGCGGATTTGCATCAGGATTTGGCCGGTCATATTGGTGCCGTGGCCATCGACGCCGGGGCCCCAGAAGGAGTCGGCGGCGGAGTGGTCGGAGAGTGGGTGTCGGCTGAGTTTAAGGATATGGGCTAATTCCGGGTGCTGGGCAAAGCGCGCCCGGATCGCGGTTTCCATCACTGACACTTTGATGGTTTCCCAATCGTCGCGGATTTTAAAGCGCCGGGTTTGTCCCAACGAGGCACAGCGAAATGGATTCGGGCACTCCTGAATGCGCTGGATGATCTCGGCATCGGTGAATTTGGCGGCCTGAAAATACTGCTCCGCCGAATGCCAGGTAAAACCAGCCAGCGTAAATGGGATCAACGCCAGATTGGAATAAATATCCTCATCCATCATAGAGGCCTAGTATTGCGGCATTCTTCGTCTTCATATCTTAAATCTATATTTGTTAAATAGTTATATTAAGCGGAATTGTTACATTATTCGAAATAATATTTCCGCATTTTGTTGTGGGGAATTGTTAAAAAACTCCCGCTAATCAATTCCTTGGATTATTTCCGGCAGGTGCAACCTGAATGATCGAGGGAGCGGTGCCCCTCTATCCAAGTGCAAGCCTCAATCGAGATCGATCAGGACTCTTTCGCTACTCCAGCGATTAAATCGACGATCGCCATGGCTACCGCCCCTGGCTTACGGCTGCCACAGTGCCTGGAACGTCGCGGGGGCTGTTAATCTCGGCAATAACCTTGAGTTATTTGAGTTTTTAAACTACCGCACTTTGCGCGGCGGGGAAAATGGATTCAGATGGGCGGAGTCACATTTTGTTCGTTGCCCACGGTTTTCGGCAGCAATCGGGCGTTGGCACCGACCAGAGCTTTGCTTTTAAGCATGAAACCAACACAACAGTTCAAGCCGTCTGTCGGGCCGCGGGGAGGGGTGAGCGAAGGCGGTGCGCGGTCAGGATGACCGCAAAAGGGAGCGTCACGCCATGGATGGCGTGTGGCTCCCAGCCGGTGGAGAGAATCCCGGTGTGCGGGGCCTTCCCGACAGTCGGCATACACCCGGGCCCGCCGCCGTTCGCCGGAGGTGAACAGAACGGCAATGTCTGCAAGGCGGAAACGGATCAAGTCGTTCCCGCCGACGATGCGGGCGACATCTTCGCATCCTTCACGCGGAACACGTTGGGCTTCGCCCAACTCAGCCCAACCGACTACCAATTGCCGATCCGCTATCAGCCAGGCGCCGCTGGTCGGGCCGAGGGGGGAACGCGGCCGTCGCAATGGCCGAGCGGATCAGCCGGTGCCGCTGATGGGCGCCATGACCAGCTCAGGGTCATAAAATCAGGGTCATAAAAAAACAAAACCGGCTCCCAAGGGAGCCGGTCTGATCCAGCAAATCGTGCCAACGATAAAAACCCGGTTACAGCATATATTCCGGCGGCGCACTCTCGCCATCCGGCCGCGGTGAGGCCAGGATCTTGTCGATGCGCTTCTCATCCATATCCACCACCTCAAAGCGCCAGCCCAGCCAGTCGGCGTAATCGCCGGTGCTCGGCACGCGGCCCAGCAACAGCATCACCATGCCGCTGAGGGTGTGGTAACGGCCCTTGTCCTCTTCCGGCACCGTCTTGAGCGCCAGCCGATCCTTCATCTCGAGGATCGGGATGGCGCCATCCAGCAGCCAGGAGCCATCTTCGCGCTGGATGGCCCAGGCATCTTCGGCATTGCTCGGCGTGAACTCGCCGGTGACGGCTTCCAGCACATCCTGCAGGGTGACGATACCCTCGATTTCGCCGTATTCGTCGATCACAAACGCCATCTGCATATTGTTCTGGCGGAACTGCTCCAGCAACTCCATGCCGGTCAGGGTCTCCGGCACATAGATGCAGGGCGACAGATGGGCGGTGAAGTTCGGGGTTTCGCCACGCACGATCGCCGACAATGCCTGCTTGGCATGCATGACGCCGAGCAGGTTATTCAGCCCGCCTTCGCAGACCGGGAAGCGCGAGTGTTCGGAGTCGATCAAGCGGGTCAGGTTCTCTTCCGTCGGATGCAGGATGTCGAGGTAGACCACATCGGAGCGCGGGATCATCAAGGAGCCCAGTTGCCGGTCATCCAGCCGGAATACGTTGCGCACCATATCGTGCTCATTCTGCTCGATGATGCCGGCTTCCGAGCCCTCTTCCAGCATGGCGTGGATCTCCTCTTCGGTGACCCGGGACTGGCCATCCTGGCGCACGCCCATCAAGCGCAGTAAGCCATGGGTGGAGAGGCTCAGCAGCAGCACGAACGGACGGGTGAGCAGGGCCAGCACCTGCATCGGTCGGGCGACCAGACGGGCGATGGGCTCGGGATTGATCTGGCCAATCCGCTTGGGCACCAGCTCGCCGACCACGATGGAGACATAGGTGACGACCACGACGATAGTGGCGGTAGCGCTGATATTGGCGGTCGCGGTGGCCACACCGAAAGATTGCAGCCATAACGAGAACGGCGCGGCCAGCACGGCTTCACCGACAATCCCGTTCAGGATGCCGATGGAGGTGATACCAATCTGGATGGTGGAGAGGAACTTGGTCGGATCTTCGCCCAGTTTTAACGCCACCCGGGCGGCGTGATCCCCATCCAAGGCCAACTTCATCAAGCGGGCTTTCTTCGCGGTCACCAAGGCGATTTCTGACATCGCGAACAGGCCATTGAGTAACACGAGTCCTAACAGGATCAGGATTTCCATTGTCTGTCTCCATCAACAGGCTGGCAACGGAGGGGCATAGCGCGAGTGCCGGATGGGCAAGAACAAAGGGCAGAGCAGGATAACAACCGGGTATGAGTCAGATTCGGGGTGTAACAGGCAGAACTAGCGTCGAAGAGTCGACAACTGGGTATGTCCATAGATAGATAGAGCCGGGTTGACCCGGATACGCCTCTGGTAACTTAGGGAAGCAAATCGTACAAGTGGGCCCCCCAGCTGTCAAATCCTTACCCCGCCCGCACCAATCGAGCCAAATCGGCAGGCGACAAGAGCAGCCCCACCAAGCCTCTCCCTTGAAAAGGGTGAGGAGCAAAGCATCGCGAGCTTCGCTTGCTCCTACACGCCATTCTGCAGATAGCCTCTATTTGCATGATCATTCGCATGAGCCGCCGCTTTTGACTTACACATAGAAGTTAGCCGCCGTCTGTCGGGCCGTGGGGAGGGATGAACTCAGCCGGTGCGCGGTCAGGATGACCGCACAAGGGAGCGTCACGCCAGGGATGGCGTGTGGCTCCCGGCCGGTGAAGAGAATCCCGGAACATGGGGCTTTCCCGACAGTCGGCATAAACCAGCCGCAGGATTGTTAAGGACCGCGGCTTCGGTCCTTAACCCGCCCCCGCCAACGGCAGGTTGGCAAATCGCTCAAGCCGACCAGGGCGGAACCGGCCCCGCCGTATCCGACAGACGGCGGAACCGCTCCAGCCGCATTCAGAATCGAGATTCGAAGTCCGACATGAAAGAGGCAAGGGGCAGGAGGCGATCCTCGCCGGCCATAGGCCACAGGTCATGGGGCTATGGCCCAATAGCCCCTAAACCCGAGGTCCCAGATGATACACCTTCTCCGCCAGCAGACTGGCGGGCAGGCCTGGATACTCAGGATCCAGCTTCAGACAGGTGTGACCAAACCATAGCGCGATGGCGAACCGGCTCTGATAGAGCGCCAGCACCTCGGGATCCGGGCTGTGCTCGGCGTCAGCCGGGCCGGCATCGGCCTGATCCGTCGCGGCCCGAGCCACCTCAGCCATGGCGGCCGGTTCGTCAGCGGATTCCGTGGTCAGCAACAACATCTGCCCCCCCACAGCCAGCAAGGAGCTCAACTGCCGTACATAGTGACCGCGACTGGCGGCGGGCAGGGCTGTGAGGGCCGCGCAGTCATAGACAGCGGCGACATCGCCCAGATCCTCGCGGCGCAGGTCAAACAGATCGCCACACCACAGCTCCAGCGTGCCCGCCCAGTAGCGCTGGAAGCGGCCCAGGCGCTGGCGCTGCGGCTGCAGTCCGCGCTCGGCAAAGTAGGCGGCAATGGCGATATGGCTGAGCTCCACGCCGATCACTCGATGGCCCTGCTGGTGCAGCCAGCCCAGATCCAGACTCTTGCCACACAGGGGCACCAGCACAGTGGCGCCCTCCGGCAGGGCCAGCCGGGGCCAGAAACGGATCAGGTGGGGATGGATCTGGGGCTGATGAAAGGCGATATCGTCGGCCTTCCACTTGGCTTTCCAACGCTGGTTACTCATGGCGACTCCCGGGTTTATGCACCAGGTTCGGATCCGCCGCCAGCGAATGCACCATCAGGACATAGGGTTGAAGCAGATAACAAAGAAGACAGCTGCCGGGTTAATCGGCCCCTGCCGAAGGGATATAAGAAACTATGTGATTCCCGAAGCTAGCACGGCAGCGGGCGCGGGCCTATCAAATAATCACCGAGCAGGCTCGAGTGGGGCGCTTGGCTGTTACCTTATTCTGCGCCGGGTAACGAAGCGTAACCGGCCAGCTAGGGCCATCACAGATCGGGGTTTTGCAATTGCAACCGGTTGCGCTGAGTGGATAGTCTAGCGGCTTCTATCGAGCAGTCCCGAGGAGTCGACATGCGGATATCCAGTATTGAGTGCGGCCGGATGGTGGCCATCATAGCCGTGATGATGATCCATATCTCGCCCTTTGCGAACCCCTTTGATCCCACGGTCTGGAATTGGACCGTCGATATCTATGTGGCCGGGTTCCTCAACCAGATCACCCGCTTTGCGGTGCCGTTTTTCTTTCTCTGCTCCGGCTATTTTTTGCAGCCCAAGCTGAGCGCTGGGGCGCCGCTTAAGGTGGCGTTGCGTTATTGCCGTCCGCTGCTGGTGCTGTGGCTGGTGTGGAGCGCCCTGTATGCGGTGATCCCCTTCGATCCGATCGGGGCCTGGCAGTTCGGCTATCTGGAGTCCATGGCCTTCCAGTGGCAGATGCTGCTGGCGGACCCGCTGAACCAGTGGTGGGTCGGCGGCATGGTCCATCTGTGGTTCCTGCCGGCGCTGATGCTGGCGGTGCTGATCCTGGCGCTGTGCCAGCAGGTGCGCCGTCCGGGTCTGGCGTTGGCGCTGGGGGCGACCCTCTATCTGCTGGCCCTGCTCGGTGGCTCCTATGGCAAGCCCGTTCTGGGCGCCGAGTGGGCGGTGATGACGCGCAACGGTCCCTTCTTCTCCCTGCTGTTTGTGGCGCTGGGCTTTATGATCCGTCAGCACCACTGGCGCTTGAGCTCGGCCCTGGCGCTGCGTTTGCTGGTCGTTGGTATGCTGGGTTATCTGCTGGAAGGCTTGCTGTTGAAGCAGCTGTGGGAGATACCGTTTGGTCGTCATGACTTCCTGCTCTCCAGCGTGCCCTGGGCGCTCGGTCTGTTCTGCTGGTTGCTGGCCAACCCCGACCTGGGGCGGGGTAGCTGGCTGGAGCGGCAGGCCCGCAAGGTGTTGGGGCTCTATTGCCTGCATATGCTGCTGGTGATCTGGTTGTTTCCGCTGAGCAGCAAATGGATGTCGCCGGGCTGGGAGCTCATCAAACCCCTGGTGGTGCTGGCCTGCTCACTGGCGCTGTATGGGCTGCTGGCGCGGTTGCCGCTGGCAGGAGTGCTGCTACGCGGTCAGTGGGCATCCCAAGGTGCGGCGCCACGGGGGGCGTTGTCTGCGGGCCAAGCGCGATGAAGCTATGTCGCGATGACCAGCCTGCGCGTGACAGGTGCGGCGATAGGAAGAGATAAAAAGCTATATGCCAGTTACCTGTTGTCGATCAAGAGGGATGGAGTCTGGACGAAAAGCAGACCGTTGGCGGCAGGGATGCCGCCGCCGAGCCTACACGGATGTATTCATGGCGTGTCTGTGTTCGTCCTGACTCCTGACTCTTGGCTCTTGGCTCCGAAATAGCGGCTTGATGCCGGTTTTTGATCCGGGCAACGCATAACTGAGACAGAGCCAAAAAAACGGGCCGATGCGGCCCGTTTTGTTTTTTTGCGGTTCAATGCTGACCCGATAAAGCAGGGATACTCCCTGCATTTCTGTTCAGTGAATGGAAGGGGCCTGTACGCCCGTTCCATCCTTTCAGGTTACTGCCGAGGCTCAGCCCTTAAAGTTGGTATCGCGCCAGCCCTGAATATTGACGTCCACCTGGCTGCTGTCATCGACAAACAGGAAGATGCGATTGCCGGTCCAGTTACCATCGGCATCGGTCTCGCTGCTGTCCCAGCCACCGCGGAAGAACTTGTATTCCAGACGGGTGCCACGCGGACGAGTGACGCGGATATGGAAGGTGCTGGCATCCACCCGCTCCAGGGTCGTGTCGGCATCGACCGTGATGGTGGTCGGATCCCAGCCGTCATCGGAGTTGGGCATATAGAGCTGGGCGCCATCGGGAGTATTGCTCGGCACATGCACCTGGATATCCAGCGTCACGTCGCTGGTATCCATGGCATCGTCCGGAATGTTACCCAGCTCGACGGCCGCCGCCTGGCCCTTGGTTCTGAGGATCACACTGCCATAGGCGGGAATGGTCAGGGTATCGCCATCCTGATACGTCGTGTTGCCGAGCAGCTCTGTGGTGGCGCCTGTGATAGGCAGTGCCAGCTCCTGATCCGCTAACCGGTTATGCACCACCAGCAGGTTGTAGTCGGCATCGGCGGCGGTGATCTGGTAGCCATAACTGCCGGCCGGGGTACCGACCCGCTGATACTGGCCGGTGAACAGGATACTGTTGCTCTTGCGGATCTGGATCAGCTGCTTGTAGAGCTCATACAGGGAGCCGGGTTGGCCTTGCTGCTCCTCCAACGAGATGCCGTCATTGGGCAACAGGTTCTTGGCCTCGGCGCCATACACGGCTTGGGTCATCCGGGTCATGCCGATGCCATCGCCCGGGGCGTACCAGTCGAAGGGCTCGCGCTTGTGCGGATCGGCCTGCAGATCGTGGCCACCACGCATGCCGATCTCGTCACCGTAATAGATAAACGGCGTGCCGGGCAGGGTCATCTGCAGCATGACGGCGCGACGGATCTTGCTGTCGATAAAGTTCAGCTCCGAGGCGATGCGGTTACGGTCGTGGTTGCCGATGACGGTCGCATCCACATAGTCCGGGTTCACCGCGGCGTAGCGTTCGCGGGTCGGATTGACCAGCGCCAGCAGATCCTTGGGCAGACCGGCGGCCGCGGTGACCAGCTCGTTATACAGCGGGAAGTTAAAGGCCGAGGTCATGCCCGCCAGGAAGGGGGCAATATTGGTGTTGCCATCCAGGCTGTCGTAGTTCACTTCGCCGACCACAAAGGCATCGGCCTTCATCAATTTGACGTGGGTATCGAACTCCTGCCACCAGGCGACGGAGTAGGCATCATCGCCGTCGCCAATATCCTGCGCCACATCCAGGCGGAAGCCATCCACCCCGGCGGCCAGCCAGAAGTCGGCGACCTTCAGTACCTCGTTGCGCACCGCCGGCTCCTGATAGTTCAGATCGGGCAAGCCGCTCTGCGGGCCGAAGGAGTAGTAGCAGTATTTGCCGGGCGCCACTTCGCCCCAGTTACCGTCGATGGCGGTATCCCCGCAGCGGTAGAAGTTCTGGTAGGCGGCATCACCGGCCAGCATGCCCTGAAACCAAGGGTGCTGCTCGGAAGTATGGTTGACCACCAGATCCGGGATCACCTTGATGTGGCGCTTGTGGGCCTCGGCGATCAGGGTCTTGAAGTCGTCCAGGGTGCCGTAGTCCGGATTGATGCTGGTGTAATCACTCACCGCATAGCCGTGGTAGGTCGGGCTCGGCTGGATGGGCATCAGCCAGAGGGCATCGACCCCCAGTCCGCTCAGATAGTCGAGCTTGGCGGTGACGCCTGCCAGATCCCCGGTGCCATCGCCATCGCTGTCATAGAAGCTGCGCACAAAAATCTCGTACGCCACGCTCTGGTGCCAGTCGGCCTTGGCGACGGGAGTCGGGGTGGAGTTGGTGTCGTTGTTGCAGCCGGTAGCCAGCAACAGACTGGCCAGCAGGGGGCCGGATAGCCAGCCCATAGACCCGTGATGGTCGAGGTTTAACATAGTGAATCCTTATATTGAGAAACTAATTTCCTAAATCTATGAAATTAAATCCATAACTATCAATAAAATAAAAACAGTAAATGTCATATTCGTTGATATATGGGAAAGCGCTTTCTCATTTATTCTCGATCCAGGGACAAAGCTGAGTCAATCGGCAATGCAAAAAGATCCGGGGATCGGGATCGGGATCTCATCCCGTGAGATAAGCGATCTCATCCCGGAATTAGCTATTAGGGAATAGGGCGTAGGGAGTAGAGCTTGGCGTTAGCGCTGGCTGGAGGCTCGAGGGCGCAGCACCAGATTCAGCAGTTGGGATTGAATGCGGTGCTGGGGGTTGTCCAGTTGCTCGAACAGGGCGCGGCTGGCCTGGGCGCCCAGCTCGAACAAATCCAGATCGATGACCGACAGCGCCGGGCTGGTGTGCTCGGCCAGCGGGTAGTTATCGAAGCTGATCACGCCCAGCTCGGGACCAATCCGGATGCCACTGGCCTGGGCCTCGGCCATCAGACCCGCCGCCAGCTGGCTGGTGGCGACGACGATCCCATCCGGACGTTGGGGTTGGCGGACGATCTGCTGCCAGATGGCCTGGCCGTTGGCACTGCTGTTGTCACCGGCATAGAGATCGCTGGCGACGGGTTTCAAGCCCTGCTCGCTTAAGGAGTGGGCAAAGCCCTGGGCCCGCTTGCGGGTGATGGTGTCCTGGGGCTGGGTGCCGACAAACTGCAGCTGGCGATAGCCCTGCTCCAACAGGTGACGGGTCGCGGCCTGACCGGCGTGGCGGTTATCCATATCCACCCAGCTGTGTTTGTCGTGCGGAGTGAGCTGGCCGATCACCACAAACGGCAGCTGTTGCTCACTGAGCAGCTTGATAAGCAGCGGCGCATCCTGGGTGGCGTGCAGGATAAAGCCATCGACCTGACGCTCGGCAATCAGCCGTTTGATGGCACTGCGGTTGTTGGCCAGTTGCATGGCATTGAGCAGGGTCACCGAGTAGCTGTGCTGGGAGCAGAGGCTCTCGATGCCGCAGAGGATCTCGAATACATAGGGGTTGCGAAAGGCGCAGTCGCGCTCCAGCGGCATCAGTATGCCCAAGGTTTCGGTGGTGTTCTTGGCCAGACCCCGGGCGTTGCGACTGGGATGATAGTCCAGGGTCAGCATGGCATTTCGCACCCGCAACTTGGTTTCGGCCGAGATGCGCGGGCTATCACTCATCACCTTGGAGACGGTGGAGATAGCAACCTGGGCGAGACGGGCGACGTCGTGGATGGTGGCGGCCATGCGCGTTGGAGTTCCTGAACATGAGTGGATGGCAGCGAGATGACGGTGCCATGGGAGGCTAAGGCTATCAGAATCTGGCTATGCTCTGCCAGCCTCGCTGCGAGGCCGGGATATTAATCGGCGATGCAGAGCGAGCCCTGAGCCAGGTGATTCGCCATCTGGGGGCTGATCTTGCTGGTACGTTTGTGTTCATACATGCGGTGGTCGGCGAGCATGAAAGTATCGGCCAGCAGATGAGTGGCATCGGGGCGCCAGGCCAGACCGATGGCGGCCAGCGGGCCGGGTGGTAAGGGCGCCTCTTGGAACTGGCTCATCTCCTGATTCAGATGTTGCAACAGATCCCGCTCCAGCTGGTGGGCGTGGGTTTCATCCACGTTCTGCACCACAGCCAAGAACTCATCACCGCCCATCCGGAATAGCAGGGTCTGGGGCGGCAGACTCTGGCGCAGGAGTTTGGAAAACTGGATCAGCAGTTGATCCCCGGCCAGATGGCCATACTGGTCGTTGATGAATTTCAGGTTATTCAGGTCAATCACCATCCAGGCCTGAGGATGACGGCAGTGACGCAGTTCATTTTCCGCCTGGTTGTAGCTCAAGCGGTTGTCCAGTCCGGTCAGCGGGTCGGTATAGAGCAGCTGTTGCCGCTCCTTGAGTAGCGCGTTAGCGGCGCGCTGGGCTATGTAGCGACGGGTCAGCAGGAATGCCAGCACCAGACAGACCAGCAGGGCTATGCCCAGGATGGAGGAGAGGATCACCAGCAGGCGAATGCGCTGGGCCTGCAAATCCGGCACGCTGTTGAGGCCTTGCACCCGCATCTGCTCCGCATCGATCTGACGCAACGTCTTGTTGATGATGCTGACCAGCTCCGGGTAGTGACGGTTGACCCCCAGATAGAAGAAGGAGTCGGCGGCGGTACTGCCCTTTTTCTCCAGCTCCTGATAACCAAGACCATGCCGGTAATAATCCAGCACCGTCGGATTCTCGATCAGGTAGTCCACGGCGCCACTATCCAGTAGCTCCAGGGATTGGGTGAGGTTCTGGGTGGTGACGATCTCGACATGGCGCAAGTTCCGCCGCAGGTACTCCTTGTGCCAGAAGCCGTCGATCACCGCAACGCGCTTGTTCTCCAGGCCGTAGACGTCCTGCACATAGGGGTGATTGCGGTGGCCCAGAATGATATCGCGCTCTTTGAAATAGGGGGCAGTGAAGAGAAACTGCTTCATCCGCTCCGGCGTCTTGGCCATGTTGAGCAGATCCAGTTTTCCTTGCTGCATCTGCTGATACAGGCTGTTGAAGTCCCCTTGTACCAGCCGGACTTGCAAGCCGGTCAAGGCTTGCACCTGCTGGATAAAGGCGCCGGTAATGCCGCGATACTGGCCCTCTGCCTCATATTCAAACGGTAGGTAATCGGTGGCGACACCGATGCGCACCACAGGTTTTTGTTCCAGCCAACTCTGTTCGTGGGCGGTCAATTCCAGAATTTTCCGGTTATAGAGCTGGTTATTTTTTTCCAGCATCCGGGTCAGTGCCTGATGCTCGCTGGCGATCACCTTATCCAGAATGCGGGCCAGTTGTTCATCGGCCAGACGGGTGGCGAGCGTCATATCGGAGCTGATGCCGTTGAGCGTGGCTACTTCAATCAGATTGGTATGATGGCGCAGATAGAGCGGGGTTTGATTGCCGCTGCTGGTGACCACGCCATCGATATGATGCTGGCTGAGGGCGGCAAAGGCATCCTCCAATGTGGTGAAGGTGCGGCTTTGGTAGGCGATATGGGGGTAGTTTTCCGGAAACAGGTTGAACACCACATCGTCGGTGAGAAAGCCGATCTGGCGCTGATGCAGATCGCCCAAGTTGCGGATCTGGCTGTCGCGGTTGGCAAACACCACATAGGGGTAGCGTTGGATCGGGCGGGTGAACGCCATAAACTGTTTGCGCTGCGGCGTTTCATTGGCCCCGAGCAGGATATCGATCTGGCCGCTGAGGAAGCGATTGTAGACATCGCTCCAGGCCTGCACTTGAACCACAGTGATGTGCAGGTCGAGCCGTTGTTCCAGTAGCGTCACCAGCTCCTGAACATAGCCGCGCGGTTTGCCGGCATAGTCAAACTGCTCGATGCTGGGTGTTTCACTCAGGCCCAGTGTCAGCGTCTTGCCGCTATGGGCGCGCAACCATTGCTGCTCCTGGGCGGTAAACTCCACGGCCATGGCCGATGAGCCGAGCAGCAGGCATAACCACCAGCAGATGTGGAGTATGTGGAAGCGCAAATGTGTCGTCATCCTGCGGGGGGATCCTCAATCCGTGTCGCCCGTGTGAGTTATCGATTCACCCAAGCGCCACTCGGAGCTTTATGGTTACGATTTCAACACTCACGATAGATCCATATCACAAAAATGTGAACACAGGATTAACAACTCGTCACAGAAAATGAGGGCTATGACTCATTTGTAAGCGGTTTCTTCTGCAAAATCATTCGATGGCATTTGAATCCTCTTTGCTGCACCCGATCGGGATCGCGGCGCCGTTACTTCAGCAGCAAAAAGCCAAACAGCAGCACCCCGAGTAAGCCGACCAGAATGTTCAGGCCGCTGCTAAATTGCGGCCGGTAACCGTCGGGGATCTCTTCGGCGGCCAAGTGGTTGAGCACTTTGGTATATTGCCAACTGGAGGAGAAGGCGGTGAGGGTGCCGAGGAAGACAAACGCCAAGCCCAGGATCAGGGACAATTGCGACTCGGCCGGTGTGATGCGATCCGGTGCCATGATCTGCACATACAGAGCAAAGCGTTCGATGACAAAGCCGAACCCCATCAGGGCCAGACTGGTTCGATTCCAGGCCAGCAGGGTGCGTTCGGCGGCAAACAGGACACGCGGGTCTTGCAGGTAGCCCATGGCTCATTCCAACGGTGGGGTGTGGCAGCAGCTTTATGGAAACTGCGGTTCGGGTCAAGGAGGATAACTTAGGCTCTATCCTGATTAGCTGTTGGGAATGAAGAGGGATTGACTCTGGACGAAAAGCAGACCGTTGGCGGCAGGGATGCCGCCATCGAGTCTACACGGATGTATTTACGACGTGTCTGCGGCTCGTACAGACTGCAGTCACACCTGAGCAGTAGTTCTCAACACATAACTGGTAGATAGCCAGAACTTAGGATGACGGCCAACAGCCCCGGCGTCGAAGATCCGGGGCTGTTGGAGCGGGCTCGTACCTAAACCTGCAGATAATCCAGGATCCCGGATGCTGCACCACGTCCTTCGGCAATGGCGGTCACCACCAGATCCGAGCCCCGCACCGCATCACCACCGGCAAACACCCGGGGATTGCTGGTCTGGTATGGATAGCTCTGCTGGGCGCTGGCCTGGATCCGGCCGCGGGCATCCAGGGCTACCTCGGCATCCTGCAACCACTCCGGCGGGTTGGGTTTAAAACCGAACGCCAGGATCACCGCATCGGCGGGGAGCAGGGTTTCACTGCCGGGGATCGTTTCCGGAGCGCGGCGACCCTGAGCATCGGGTTCGCCCAGTTGGGTTTTCACCATCTGCACGCCCTGTACACGCCCTTGAGCGCCCAGCACCATGCCCAATGGCTGCATGTTCCATAAAAAGCGCACGCCCTCTTCCTTGGCATTTTGCACTTCGCGCCGCGAGCCTGGCATGTTCTCTTCATCCCGCCGATAGGCGCAATACACCTCGGTGGCACCCTGGCGCACCGCGGTACGCACACAATCCATGGCCGTATCGCCACCGCCCAGCACCACCACTCGTTTCCCGGCCAGGTCGATGTAGTCGCTCGCCGACTTCTCGACTCCGAGCAGGCGGTTGGTATTGGCGATCAGATAGGGTAGGGCGGCGTGTACGCCGGGGGCATCCTCATGTTCCAGGTTGCCGCTGAGGAAGCCATAGGTGCCGATACCGACAAACACCGCATCGTAGTCGGCGAGCAGATCGGCAAACGCTATGTCGCTGCCGATCTGGGTGTCGAGACGAAACTCGATGCCCATCTCCTCGAAGATATCCCGTCGTCGCTGCATCACTTGCTTGTCGAGCTTGAACGACGGGATGCCGAAGGTGAGCAGGCCGTCGATTTCCGGATGGCGATCAAACACCACAGGTTTGACGCCGTTGCGTACCAGCACATCGGCACAGGCCAGGCCGGCTGGACCTGCCCCGACGATGGCGACTCGCTTGTCACTCCACTCCACGGTGGACATATCCGGCCGCCAGCCCATCTCGAAGGCGCGATCGGTGATGTATTTTTCCACATTGCCGATGGTGACGGCGCCGAACTCGTCGTTCAGGGTGCAGGAGCCTTCACACAGACGATCCTGCGGACAGACCCGGCCGCAGACCTCCGGCAGACTATTGGTCTGATGGGCCAGCTCGGCGGCTTCGAGAATGCGTCCCTCCTGGGCCAGTTTCAGCCAGTTGGGGATGTAGTTGTGCACCGGACACTTCCACTCGCAATAGGGGTTGCCGCACTCCAGACAGCGATCGGCCTGCATCTTGGCCTGCGCTTCGGTAAAGGGCTCGTAGATCTCGATAAACTCCTGTTTACGGACACCGATCGGCTTCTTTGGCGGATCAATCCGCCGGACGTCGATAAACTGGAACACATGTTGTTGGCTCATGGGGGCATCCTTGTCTTATTGCGCCTGCACGCGCAGCTCTGCCACGCTGCGGGCGGTATGGCCGAGCAGGGCCTTCACATCGCTGGACTTGGGTTTGACCAGCCGGAAGCGTGGCAAATAGTGACCAAAGTCGGCCAGAATGGCCTCGGCCCTGGTGCTACCGGTCTCCTGCAGATGCTGGGTGATGATGCCGCGCAGATGCTCGGCGTGAATGGCAAACTCCTGCACATTCAGCAGATCCACCTGCTCGTGGTTGGTCTTCTTGTCAAAGTTACCCTGCTCATCCAGTACATAGGCAAAGCCACCGGTCATGCCAGCCGCAAAGTTGACGCCGGTTGCTCCCAGTATGGTGACGATGCCGCCCGTCATATATTCACAGCCATTGTCTCCGACCCCTTCGACCACGGCATGGGCCCCGGAATTGCGCACCGCGAACCGCTCACCGGCCTGGCCGGCTGCATAGAGCTGGCCACCGGTGGCACCATACAGACAGGTATTGCCGACTATGGTGGCCTGATGAGATTTAAAGCTGACGCCGACATGGGGGCGGATCACCAGCTTGCCGCCGGTCATGCCCTTGCCCACATAGTCATTGGCATCCCCGGTGAGGATGAGCTGCAGGCCACCAGCATTCCAGACCCCGAAGCTCTGCCCGGCGGTGCCGTCAAAGTAGAGGGTCAAGGGATCCGAGGCCATGCCCTGATTGCCATGCAAGCGGGCTATGGTGCCGGAGAGCAGGGCGCCCACCGAGCGGTCTGTGTTGCGGATGCTGTAGTGGTAGTCGCCCCCTTGTTTGTCTCGCAGAACCGGCTCCAGCTCCTGCAGCAGTTGCAGATTGAGATCGCCCTTGTCGAAACTGGGGTTCTCCTGCTGGCAGAACAGCGGCAAGCCCTGGGGGGAGTGCGGCGTGGCCAGCACAGCACCCAGATCCAGACGCCCCTGACGAGCGGTCAAACCGGGCAGCTGCTGCAACAGATCGGTGCGGCCAATGAGATCGGTCAGCTGGCGGACGCCGAGTTGCGCCAACAGCTCCCGGGTCTCGCGGGTCAGGAAGCGGAAGTAGTTCATCACCAGTTCGGCGTCGCCGCGGTAGTGATCCTTGCGCAGCTTTTCATCCTGGGTGGCAATGCCGGTGGCACAGTTGTTCAGATGACAGATGCGCAGATATTTACAGCCGAGCGCCACCATGGGGCCAGTGCCGAAGCCGAAGCTCTCGGCGCCGAGAATGGCGGCCTTGATGATATCCAGCCCGGTTTTCAGACCACCATCCACCTGCAGCCGCACCTTGTGCCGCAGGCCGTTGGCGACCAGCGCCTGCTGGGTCTCGGCCAGGCCCAGCTCCCAGGGGGAGCCGGCATACTTGACCGAGGTGATGGGACTGGCGCCCGTGCCGCCGTCGTAACCGGAGATGGTGATGAGATCGGCATAGGCCTTGGCCACCCCGGTGGCAATGGTGCCGACCCCGGGCTCGGAGACCAGCTTCACCGACACCAGGCAGTGCGGATTGACCTGCTTGATATCGAAGATCAGCTGGGCCAGATCCTCGATAGAGTAGATGTCATGATGGGGCGGCGGAGATATCAGCGTCACACCGGGTACCGAGTAGCGCAGCTTGGCGATCTGGACCGTGACCTTGTCGCCGGGCAACTGGCCACCTTCACCGGGCTTGGCGCCTTGAGCGATCTTGATCTGGATGACATCGGCATTCACCAGATAGTGGGGCGTCACGCCAAAGCGTCCGGAGGCGACCTGCTTGATGCGGGAATTGCGCTCTGTGCCATAGCGGGCCGGATCCTCACCGCCTTCACCGGAGTTACTGCGGCCGCCGAGGCGGTTCATGGCCACGGCCAGGGCTTCGTGAGCCTCGGGGCCGAGGGCACCAATCGACATGGCCGCGGTATCGAAGCGGCGATAGAAGTTGGCCTCGGGTTCGACCTCGCTTAAGGGGATGGCCGCTGCAGCCGGTTGCACGGTTAGCAGATCCCGCAGGGTGGCCACCGGTCGCTCATTGACCAGACGGGCAAAGCGCTGGTACTCGGCGTAATCGCCGCTCTTCACCGCGGCTTGCAGGCTCTGCACCACATCCGGATTGAAGCAGTGATACTCGCCATCGTGGACATATTTGAGTAGACCGCCGTGGGGCAGGGCCTTGCGCTTGAGCCAAGCCTGATGGGCCAGTTGCTGCAGATCCTGCTGGAAGTCGGCAAAGTTGGCGCCACCAATCCGGCTGGCGACGCCCTGGAAGCAGAGATCCACCACCTCCGTACCGATGCCGATGGCCTCAAACAGCTGGGTGCAGCGATAGCTGGCGATGGTGCTGATGCCCATCTTCGACATCACCTTGTAGAGCCCTTTTTCGATGCCAGTCCGATAGTTCTTCAACACCTGACGCAGGGTCAGCGGCAGGGTGCCGTCATCGACCATCTTGGCCAGGGATTCATAGGCCAGGTAGGGGTAAATCGCCGTAGCGCCGAAACCGAGCAGCACCGCGAAGTGGTGGGGATCGCGGGCGGTGGCGGTCTCGACAATCAGGTTGCAGTCGCAGCGCAGATCCGCCTCGACCAGAGTGCGTTGCAGGGCACCGACGGCCATGGCTGCCGGGATCGGCAAACGCTCCGGCGCTATCTGCCGATCGGAGAGCACCAGCAGCACGGCCCCGGCACGGGCAGCGGTTTTGGCCTCTTCGCACAAGCGCAGCAACGCCTGCTCCAAGCCTTGGTCCGGACTAAAACTCATGCTCAGACGGGCGTGGCGGTAGTGGGAATCATCAAGCTCCAGCAACTGGTGAAAGTCGGAGTAGAGCAGGATGGGCGAAGCAAACTGCACCCGATGGGCATGGCCATAGGTTTCGTTGAACACGTTCTGTTCGCGGCCGATACAGGTGGCCAGCGACATGACGTGATTTTCCCGCAGCGGATCGATGGGCGGATTGGTGACCTGGGCAAACATCTGGCGGAAGTAGTCGTAGAGTGAACGGGGCTTGCCGGAGAGCACCGCCATCGGCGTGTCATCCCCCATGGAGCCCACGGCTTCCTGACCATTTTCACCCAACACCCGCAGCACCTGATCCAGCTCTTCATAGCTGTAACCAAACTGCTTCTGATAGCAGTGCAGCAGATCGTCTTTCAGCTCGCGGCGACCTATCTTGTCATCCGGGATCGCCTCGAAGCTGACCAGATGACGGCGATGTTGCTCCATCCACTGCCGATACGGGTGACGATGCTTGAGATCGTCATCGATCTCGAAACTGGTCCAGACCTTGGCGGTGTAGGTATCGACCACAAATAGCTCGCCAGGGCCGACGCGACCTTTTTCCACCACTTCATCCGGGGTGTAATCCCAGATCCCGACTTCCGAGGCCAGGGTGATGAATTTATCCTTGGTCACCACATAGCGGGCGGGACGCAGGCCGTTGCGATCCAGGGCGCAGGCGGCAAAGCGGCCATCGGACATCACCAGACCTGCCGGGCCATCCCAAGGCTCCATATGCATGGAGTTGAAGTCATAGAAGGCACGCAGTTCATCATCCATGGCGGGATGTTTCTGCCAGGCGGGCGGTACCAGCAGGCGCACGGCGCGGAACAAGTCCAGCCCTCCGGCCAGGAACAGCTCCAGCATATTATCCAGACTCGAAGAGTCGGAGCCGCTGTTGTTGACGAAGGGGGCGGCGGATTGCAGATCCGGCAGCAGCGGCGAGCTGAATTTGTAAGCGCGGGCCCGGGCCCACTGCCGGTTGCCGTTGATGGTATTGATCTCGCCGTTGTGGGCAAGGAAGCGGAACGGTTGGGCCAGCGGCCAGCGCGGCTGGGTGTTGGTGGAGAAACGCTGGTGGAAGACGCAGATCGCCGATTGCAGACGGATATCCGCCAGATCCAGATAGAGGCGCGGCAGATCGGCGGCCAGACAGAGCCCTTTGTAGACGATGACCTGATTGGAGAGGCTGGCAATATAGAACTGTTCGTCTTGAATGCGTTTTTCGATGCGGCGCCGGGCGATATACAGCCGGCGATCCAGATCCTTCATCACCCAACCGGGTGGGGCATTGACGAACACCTGCTCGATCCGTGGCAGGGTGGCCAGGGCGATTTCGCCCAGGACCTTGGTATTGATCGGCACATCGCGCCAACCCACCAGGGTGAGGGTCTCTTTTTCCAGCTCTTCGGTGACGATGCGACGACTGGCTTCGGCCAAGATCGGATCCGGATTGAGAAACAGCATGCCGACCGCGTATTTGCGGCCTAGATTCCAGCCCTTCTCTTCGGCAACGGCGCGGAAGAAGCTATCGGGCTTTTGTAACAACAAGCCACAGCCGTCACCGGTCTTGCCATCGGCGGCGATGCCCCCCCGGTGTTGCATGCGGGCGAGGCCAGAAATGGCCAGCCGAATCAACTTGTGGCTGGCGGCGCCCTCGGTATGGGCAATCAACCCAAAGCCACAGTTATCCCGTTCGTGGCGGGGATCATATAACGACATCGCACTCCTCCATTCCCTTTGGCTGCCGATGACCCGGGGGAGAACGGCAGTTATTTCCTTGTGACGGACCGTCCATGTCGAGGTGGGGGGCCGCTTGGTTTACCAAGCTAAAGTGAAGCGCCAGGCAGGTCAATTGTGTACGCCCAGCATGGGCATGAACTGATGGGGTGAAAGTCCCCTGTAGGAAGATCACCCTCGGCACTTNAACATCATACGAGGCGTAGGCTGGAGGCGAGTTGGCACAAGACAACGAAGCCAGGTGATCTAACAGCCACCGTAAATGATGCAGTTGTGCAGAGAAAGCTCATGTTCTTATCTGGGGAGCTCTGCTTATCCCGCGATCGTTCACTTATCCAGCTTGGCCGCTGGTTCAACAGGCCTGGCGTTCAGGCATCATCACCCTGAACGAGCGAACCCGATGGCAAACGGTAGCGCCTGGGCGGGTAACCGCCAAGGTGAATAAGCAGAAGTCATAGATGGTCGCCCCCGGTTTGCCAAGCTCTCAATCGATGACAGTGAGTAAGGTGGAGATTGCAGCCATAGATC
>NZ_BAAGVN010000045.1:0-6089 GCF_054780855.1 Pseudaeromonas pectinilytica | reverse complement strand
TCAGAACGCTTTGACCTGCAGATCGGGTTGTGATCTTATACTCCCTTTTCCTGGGAGCCATCCATGCAGCTCGATGCCTTTTCCGAGTTCTTTTCCGAACTTCACGACCCGCGCCAATCCGCGAAAATATCTTATCCACTCTTCGACATCCTGTTCCTGACGGTCTGCGCTGTCATCGGTGGCTGCGAGGGTTGGGAAGATATTGAAGATTTCGGGCAAGCGCATAGTCGCTGGTTCCAGGATAAGGGATTGTTTCCAAAGGGCTTACCCGTTCACGATACCATTGCCAGAGTGATGTCCAGCCTGGCTCCCGAGCAGTTTCAGGCCTGCTTCCTCAAGTGGATGCAAGCGGTTAACACTCGTGCCAAGGGGGAGCTGATCGCCATTGATGGCAAGGTTCTGCGTAGTTCCTATAACAGGGACGACCGACAGTCGACCATCCATATGGTCAGTGCGTTTGCCAGCGCCAACGGTATGGTGCTCGGGCAAGTAAAAACAGACGCCAAATCCAATGAAATCGCCGCGATCCCTGAACTGCTGGAATTGCTCGATATGACCGGCTGCCTGATTTCGATTGATGCAATGGGCTGCCAGACTGAGATTGCCGCCCAGATTGTGGACAAGGGTGGCGACTATCTATTGGCCGTCAAAGGCAATCAGGAAACCCTGCATCGCGCAGTACGCGAGGCCCTTGCCCCTCTGGCACGGGAAGGCAGTCATCAAGCCAGGATTGAACAATCACGAGGCCGGACAGAGCTCCGGGAATATCATGTGATGCCAGCAGGCGACATGGGAAAACAATTCCCGATGTGGAAAGGCTTGAGCACGCTGGGCGTGGCCATTGGCTACCGCCGTGATAGCAAGGGCAATGAATCACTGGAATATCGCTATTACATCAGCTCTGCTGCCCTGACCGAAGAACAGTTCGCCAAAGGCGTGCGTGGTCATTGGGGTATAGAAAATCAGCTGCACTGGGTACTGGACGTCACGATGAAAGAAGATGCGTGCCCCATCTATCGTGGCGACGCGGCTCAGATATTGGCAACAGTGAGACATATGGCGCTGAATATGCTGCGAGCGGAGAAAGGCAAAAGCGCCAGCATCAGACGCAAACAAAAGATAGCCGCCATGAATAGCGACTATCTGGAGCAAGTCATTTTGGCTGGAATTACAGCAGTGAGTGAAAAATGAACATTCATGCTCTCACCCTGGGTAGATCAACCTGGCGCCAGCGAATATGCTGGCATTTTAAGGCCCCTATAGGCGCCGGTTATCTAAACGTTAGTGGACATATGAGATCGATCGATTTAATAGAATTTATTAAAGAAGCAAGGCTGGGCCATATAACTCTCAGCTCTTCTAAAGATGAAATAAAAAAGGTTTTTGGTCAGCCCAAACATATAGCTAAGTGGGGGGGAGGCGGTAAACTGGATCCCGTGGCATGGGTTTATAATGATTTGTATTTTGGCTTTCATCATGAAACTGGTGAGACTGAATGCATCGGTTTTCAGTCTAAAAGTAACAAGAAAGTAGAACCTAACATTGGTAAAGCTAATATTGAATGCCATGGTTTAAGAAATTCTATCGAAGTTGATGAGTTTGAGAGAATAATGTCAGGTTTTGACATTTTCCCAAAAGACAGAATGCTGTGGGACTATTATGGCTGCATCTTAATATTTTCATCAGGTGTTGAGGCAAGTTTTCAGGGCCAACTAGATAAGTCAGCATTATTATGGGACATTTCGGTTGGCCACTAACAAGTGGCTGCAATCTGACCTCCGGCCATTGTCACCTTTTGTGCAAAAAGCCGCACAAAAGGCGCCAATAGCCTCCGGCAGTTGAGCCAGGCGTTAGCTACATCCAAATCACAACCACAGGAGAAGGTATATGGCATACCGTTATGACGGCGACCTTGAGTTTCTTGGACAAATGAAGTCAGAAGAACTTGAGGATCTTGTTTCTTGCTTGACGCATGATCGCGATGGTGCTGTAAGATACACAGAAGAACTAACGATGAATGAGCTCTACAAACGCCATCATCCAGATCACCAAAAATATTGGGAATTGATTGCAGCTGAAATCCAGTGTTTTGGCGCAAACAGTTTTGCCACAATTCTGCGCGGAGGCAAAGGAGTTGAGTACAAAGAAGTACTCATGGATGTATGCGACAAATTGAAAGTTAACTACAACAAGAGTTCAAGCGTTGAAAAAATCGAAGGCAATCTTTTGATGAAAATTCTGACGGATGCTATCGAAAATATGACTCCAGAAGAGATCAAAGAACTTGCAGCAGCCACAGGCGTAAAAAACACTAATGGAATTACCGCGGAAGCAATGGTTGGCGTATTTCAAGCAGTTTTCCGCGCTGGAGGATTTAAGTCCTATCAACTTACACTCATTATCGTGAATGCCGTACTGAAAGCACTAATCGGTCGAGGACTCTCTCTTGCCGGTAATGCAGCGCTAACACGGACTATGGCCATCCTCACTGGTCCAATCGGCTGGGTTATTACAGGTCTATGGACAGCGATTGATATTGCCGGTGCGGCATACCGTGTTACCATTCCAGCCGTTATTCAAGTTGCAGCCCTTCGCCAGAAACATCTCTATGAAAAACAGGCAAGTGAATTGTCATTTTCTTGAGGGAAGCAATAGCTAACAACTCATTTAACCGGATGCCGCATAGCGGCACCGGTTAATAAAAATGTTATGTACTCAAGGAGGGCGCATGAAATCACCGAAAACAGTAAAGTCGCTCGAAGATTTAGGTAGAATTAGATTATCTGATTCATTTTTTATGCGCGATTTTTTGTATTCTGAAATATCTCAAATTGAAGGAATGCCAAACATTCCAGAGTATCCTGATGTTGCAATTGAAGCCGGTTCAAACCTTTGCCAAAACATTTTAGAACCAATCCAAAAGAAATTAGGCAGAATTTCCATCAGGTCTGGTTACCGCTCCACTTTAGTTAATGGCAAAGGAGCTGAAAATAAAAATCAATATAACTGCGCAAGTAACGAATCAAATTACGCACATCATATTTGGGACTATCGTGATAAAAATGGCGATTTAGGTGCAACAGTCTGCATCGTTGTTAACTCATTTCTGGACTACTACGAAAAAACGAATGACTGGCAAGCCTTAGCTTGGTGGATTCACGATAACATACCTGCGTATTCTTCGATGCAGTTTTTCCCAAAATTGGCAGCGTTCAACATACGTTGGTCACCAAAGCCTGAGAAAATAATATATAGCTACATTCAACCAAAGGGTTACCTAACCAAACCCGGAATGGATAGCAATGATGGTTGCCACAAGGGCTTGTATAGCGAATTCATTTCTAGCCAGTGTTTGGCATAACAAATAGTTTAAGTCGTTCGCTTCGCTCACTGGGACGCGCATAAAGCCGCGCGCCCCATAACTAAAATGTTATACGATATAAATGGTGCGCATGAATGCTTATTGAGCGAAATATCGCAGATGATTTCTTATATAAATATCAAGCGGTGATGATGTACCTGAATGGTGGTTTGCTTCCAAATGGCGCCTTGGGGTTTGCAGCCATTCGACCTGAAATTTATAACTGCCTTGATGAAATTAATGATGCAATGTCAGGTGTTGTTGGTGGTGATTTTGTGAACAACCTGAGACGTGCAGTTTATGGAAAATTCATATATCTTAAAAATTATAAAGATGGTTATGCTTTTATGCATATAGAGACAGGTGCTTTCTATATGGCATTTGCATTAACAACGCGCATCGAAGAACTATCCAAAGAGTTTGCCGTGGTTAATACCGCACTAATCCCATTTAACGGAATTCTTGTGTGTGATGGTCTGCTGGCAAGATGCAACGTCACATTAGGTAAAAACTACATCAAAGAAATCCGTGATGCTTATTGGAAAGCAAAGCGGAGCGGCTCGCTAATTAGATTTGTATAACAAATAGTTTAAGTCGTTCGCTTCGCTCACTGGGACGCGCCTAAAGCCGCGCGCCCCATAACTAAAATGTTATGCTAATGAGGGGTTATGAACATTACAAAACAAGAACTATTATTATTTGAGGAATGGAAAGGAAAAAGAGATGGTTTTGTCTTTGATGGTGTTGTATCTGAAATTGATTATGTTAATTCAAAAACGAAACTGTGTTTTGTACTTAAAGAAGTAAATGATGAAGATGGCGGGAACTGGGATCTAAGAGAATTCATTAGACAAGGTGCTCGCCCACAAACATGGGACAACATTACTCGTTGGATACAATGCATTGAAAACATCAGTGACGAAAAAAAATGGAGTTCTTTGGAAAAGATAACAGAAGAAAATAGAATTGATTGTTTACGCTCTATTTGTGCTATGAACTTGAAAAAATCACCTGGCAGTCACACCACCGCCCTAGCCAAGTTCAAAAAAGTTGTTGTAGAGGATCAGTCATTTATCAAACGACAATACGCCATTTACAATCCAGATCTAACAATATGCTGTGGAACTGGCTGGGAGTTGCGCTGGGCTTTAGACCTAACCCCATACGACGTTTTTGAAACAAGTCGAGGTATAAAGTGGTATTTAAACTCCAACGAGAAGCCTGTAATAATATTTGCACATCCAGAAGCAAGAGTTCAAAACTCACTGCTGGTTTATGGTTTGATTGATGCGATTCGTGAGATTATGCATAACAAATAGTTTAATTCGTTCGCTTCGCTCACTGGGACGCGCATAAAAGCCGCGCGCCCCATAACTAAAATGTTAGGTTGGCGCAAATGCCCCCCACATATGCGTCTATTAATATTATCAGCGGGGAAGGAGTAAATATGAAAAAAGAAATTAAATTAGGCTTATTAATTTTATCGCTTAGTTGCATGCCATATGCTTCTGCATCAGGTTATAAAAATACGCCTGAATATAAAGATGCGTATAAGTGTGCAACTGATAGCTTTAAAGAAGGGTATGGCTCTGGGCCTGCTGCATTTTGTGTAGGAAATTCTCGAGACCCATCGAAAATCGAAGAAAAAGCATATAAAGATGCAGAAAAAGACTTTTCTACTAAATCCACATCAGCGAATGGTTCTTGCTCATTCAGCTATGCTGTTTGGGTTGCTACAGGCAGCCATGCTGATGATTTTCTAGAAGGCCCTCAGAAAGAAACCTCTTTACGTCAAGTCATAAAGTTATTTCCAGGAAGAGAAGATAGCATGCAACTCTTTGACAAAGACGGAAATAAAATCTCTGATGATGTCGTAAACCGATTAATTATTAAATCGAAAGAGGAGTATGGTTTTTCATATAGACTGTCTAGCGAAGCTAAAAAAACTTGCTCAAAAAAACAACTAGGTTAACTATTGAGCTAGTTCGCCTTTAAGGGCTTTATAATCTGAGCCCTTATTTTTAAAGTATGAGTTTCGCCATACCTAACAAAATTTTAATGTCGGATGGCACTACGTGCCACCGCATAAAACGAAGTTGTATGTAATCGGTTATTGGATTAATTGGCGGCGTGCGCTGACAAAAATAGTAGGCTGCCATGTTGCGGTGAGCATTAGAGCATGGTGGTAATGGGCATCCGTTAATATCATCTGCTCTGCGCTTCGGCCAACCTGCCTGCAGTTTAAATTCCTGGCGTACGGTCGCCGCAGTGGTTATTTCTGGCGTGTTGTTTTCAGCCGAGCGGTAACCGGCAATAACTGTGGGCCATAGTAGCGGTGCTTTTATCCAACTTCGTGCGGCACACAACAAATAGTTTAAGTCGTTCGCTTCGCTCACTGGGACGTAAGCGCCCTTGAATCGGCATCTGTTTTTCCCAAAATCAGCTCNCAGCAGATCACTGCCTGGCTTGACTCCGGCCTCTCCGGCCACGCCTTTTGCAAAAGCCAGGCACTGGTCTATCACCAGTTTGCTTACTGGCGCAAAAAGCTCGAACAGCCTGCGGCCTCGGACTCTCTTCCTGGCTTTGTCAGAGTAGCCATGCCTGCTCCTGTCACGAACGAAGTCGGCTTGACGCTCACCTTACCCAACGGTATTACCCTCTCCGGGTTACATCTGGGCAATATCGATTTGCTCGGCGCTATCATGAGGCAGTTGTAATGCGCCCTCGT
>NZ_BAAGVN010000044.1:0-15392 GCF_054780855.1 Pseudaeromonas pectinilytica | reverse complement strand
GGGCCGCGGGGTGGGGTGACTGGAGCCGGTGCGCGGTCAGGATGACCGCAAAAGGGAGCGTCACGCCATGGATGGCGTGTGGCGACCGGCCGGTGAAGGGCAGCCCGGAACGCGGGGCAGTCCCGACAGTCGGCATACATCCGGGCCCGGGATTGCCAAGGGGGAGGCCTTTTCCCCCTCGGCCCGCCGCCGTTCGCCGGAGGTGAACCAGATCGCCAGCGCTTGCCAGGCGGAACCGGATCAAGCCGATTTCGAAATCCAAAATCCCGATTCGACCACAAAGAATATGACCGGCCACGCGGTAAACGTTGGGCTTCGCCCAACTCAGCCCAACCTACTACAGATTGCCTCAACACAGAGGCCAGCCCATCCGTAGGGCCTAGCCCGATCGATGGGCTGGCCGTGCGGCGCGGTGCCGCCGCGCCGGTGTCGGCCCCAGAGCGCGGGCCGGTCGCGCGCCATCGCCCGCGCCGTCCGTCGGGCTGCGCCCGCCATCGCCCCCTCAACCTGTAATCTGCATTTTTATTGATCATGGCTTGGGCAGCGGCGGCCCAGCTGTTTATCATCCCCCTCCTTTGCATCGCTCTTTGTGGCTAACAGGACTTGCGTTATGAATTGGCAACACTTCAAGCAGCACTATCTGATCCGTTTTTGGCCGCCGCTACCGGCGGTGATCGCGGCCGGTGTGCTGTCGACCTACTATTTCGGCATCACAGGCACCTTCTGGGCTGTGACCGGTGAATTCACCCGCTGGGGCGGCCATCTGCTGCAGGCGTTCGGACTGCAGCCCGAGAACTGGGGCTATTTCCAGGTGATTGGCCTGCAGGGCAGCCCGCTGGATCGGGTCGATGGCATGATGATCATCGGCATGCTCGGCGGCTGTCTGAGTGCCGCCCTGTGGGCCAATAACGTCAAGTGGCGTCATCCGTCGCACCGCATTCGTATCCTGCAGGCGCTGGCCGGTGGCGTGATCGCCGGTTTCGGCGCCCGGCTGGCGATGGGCTGCAATCTGGCCGCCTTCTTCACCGGTATCCCACAGTTCTCGCTGCATGCCTGGTATTTCGCCCTGGCGACGGCGGTGGGCTCCTATGCCGGGGCGCGCTTCACCCTGCTGCCGCTGTTCCGCATCCCGGTCAAGTTGCAGAAGGTGTCGGCCGCCACCGTCCTGACCCAGGATCCGCGTCAGGCCAACCGCCGTCTGCGTCTGGGCATGCTGATCTTCGGCTGCATGTTGTTGTGGGCCGGTTGGACCTCGCTGTCGCTGCCCAAGCTGGGGCTGGCGATGCTGTTCGGTATCGGCTTTGGCCTGCTCATCGAGCGGGCGCAGATCTGCTTTACCTCGGCGTTTCGCGATCTGTGGATCACCGGTCGGGCGCAGATGGCCAAGGCGATCATTCTGGGCATGGCGGTCAGCGCCATCGGTATCTTCAGTTATGTGCAACTCGGTGCCACGCCGAAGATCCTGTGGGCCGGTCCCAATGCCGTGCTCGGGGGGCTGCTGTTCGGCTTTGGTATCGTGCTGGCCGGGGGCTGCGAGACCGGCTGGATGTATCGCGCCGTCGAGGGGCAGATCCATTTCTGGTGGGTGGGTCTGGGCAATATTCTCGGCGCCACGCTGTTGGCCTACCTGTGGGATGATTTGGCCCCCGTGCTGGCGCTGCCGTACCAGAAGGTGAACCTGTTGACCGAACTCGGCCCGCTGGGCGGTCTGGCGCTGACCTATGGTCTCTTGCTGCTGGCACTGCTCGCGATCCTGTTGTGGGAGCGCCGTTTCTTTCGTCATCGACAACCCGCATCCACCCAGCCCGCATCTGCCCAGGAGGCCGTATGAAATCTCTGCCGACCCCGGACTACCACCTGAATATGGTGGGTGAGCCCTGTCCTTACCCCGCCGTCGCCACCCTGGAGGCGATGCCGCAATTGGCGATTGGCGAGGTGCTGGAGGTGATCACCGACTGCCCGCAGTCGATCAACAATATCCCGCTGGATGCCGAGAACCACGGCTACAAGGTGCTGGCCATCGAGCAGCACGGGCCGACCATCCGTTATCTGATCCAACGTTAATCCACGGCTCAGGCTATGGCATGCCGCTGGCGCTTCGGTGCCAGCGGCTTGCCACTCCCCCCCGTTTGGCAACCGCTCAGCGCCACCGGCGACCGCTCACCCAGTGGCGACTTGGCCTTTGCGGCGGGCTGATTAGAGTGGAGTCTGAGCCCCACCTCTGCGGGCATGGAACGGAGACTCCTGTATGCAACACGCCATTACCTTTGTCATAGCGGCGCTGTGCATCCTTGCCATTGCATATCGCCTCTACGGCGTATTCTTTGTGCGCAAGGTACTGCAAGCCGATGATTCCCTGGTTACCCCCTCGCACCAGCTCGAAGACGGCAAGAACTATGTGCCGACCAACCGCTGGGTCAACTTCGGTCAACACTTCGCGGCGATTGCCGCCGCCGGTCCCCTGGTCGGCCCTGTGCTGGCGGCGCAATACGGCTATCTGCCCAGCTTTTTGTGGCTGCTGATCGGCTGCGTCATCGGCGGTGCTGTGCACGATACAGTCGTGCTGTTCGCCTCGATGCGGCATCAGGGCAAGTCGCTCTCCGAGGTGGCCAAGGCCGAGCTCGGGCCGATTGCCGGTTGGTGCACGGGTCTGGCCATGCTGTTTATCATCACCATCACCATGGCGGGTCTGTCGATGGTGGTGGTGCACGCGCTGGAGCGTAACGCCTGGGGCGTGTTCGCTGTGTTTATGACCATCCCCATCTCCATGGTGGTCGGGATCTGGCACAAGCTGACCGGTAACCTGCAGGCCGCCTCCTGGGTGGGCTTTATCGCCGTGCTCGGTTGCGTGTTCTTCGGCCCTTATGTTCAGGCCAGCGCCTTTGGCGAATGGCTGACCCTGCGCGCCGACACCATCAGTCTGGCGCTGCCCATCTATGCCTTCTTCGCCACCGCGCTGCCGGTGTGGCTGCTGCTGACACCGCGCGGCTATATCTCCAGCTTTATGAAGATTGGCGTGTTCGGTGCCCTGGTGATTGGCGTCATCTGCATTAACCCGCAGATCCAGTTCCCGGCGCTGACCCAGTTTATCCACGGCGGCGGCCCGGTCCTGGCTGGTCCCGTGTGGCCCTTTATCTCCATCACCATCGCCTGTGGCGCCATCTCAGGTTTCCACGCCTTTATCGGCTCCGGCACCACGCCGAAACTGGTGGATAAGTGGAACGATATTCTGCCGGTCGCTTTCGGGGCCATGCTGGCCGAGTGTGTGGTCGGGGTGATGGCGCTGATTGCCGCCACCGCCTTGCATCCGGCTGATTACTTCGCCATCAACGCCAGCCCAGAAGCGTTTGCCAAGCTGGGGATGCAGGTGGTGGATCTGCCCATGCTCTCCCAGGAGATCGGCATGGACCTGTATGGCCGCACCGGCGGTGCTGTGACGCTGGCGGTGGGCATGTCCTATATCTTCACCAAGGTGCCCTGGTTTAGCGATCTGGCCTCCTACTTCTTCCAGTTTGTGGTGATGTTCGAGGCGGTGTTTATCCTGACCGCGGTCGATTCCGGTACCCGGGTCTCCCGCTACCTGATCCAGGATTTCTTCGGCGAGTTCTATGCACCGCTCAAGCGCATCGACTGGATGCCGGGCGCCATCGGTGCCAGCGTGCTGGCCTGTGTGATGTGGGGCTACCTGCTGATGTCCGGTGATATCGGATCTGTGTGGGCGCTGTTCGGGGTCTCCAACCAGCTGATGGCCTCGGTGGGTCTCATCATAGGGGCGACCATTATCCTGCGACTGGCACAGAAGCGTCGCTACATGCTGACTTGTCTCATCCCGCTGGCCTATCTGTTTGTCACCGTCAACTATGCCGGTTACTGGATGGTGAGCCATGTCTACTTCAACCCGGCGGCCAAGGGCTACAACCTGTTTAACGGTGGTATCTCGCTGCTGATGCTGGGCTTAGGCATCATCATCCTGGGTTCGGCGATGATCAAATGGCGCGAGCTGTGGGTGGCGCGTCAACAGCCGGGCTATATTGCCAAGTTAGACGCCGCAGCCAAGCTGGAAGCCGCCAAGAGTCGGGTGGGTTCTGTGCCACTGACAGCGGAGTAACTGCGGTGGTTTAAGCGAGTCCTGAGAGTTGCCCCGCATGATGCGGGGCTTTTTTGTTTCTCGCCGGTGCTGACGGGCTTGGTGTGGCGTCCTAGGCGCTGGCTTTTTTGTGGCGGCGGCGGCCCATGCTAGAATCGCCGCCGATGCGCCATGGGGCGTGTCGTTGACCGTGAATCCGGAGCCTCGTTATGTCCCTATCCGCCCCCGCATTGACCCACCCGCTGGATGTCACCATCACCGCCCTGACCGACAAGGGGGATGGGATTGGCGAGCTGGACGGCCGCACCCTGTATGTCAGCGGTGCCTTGCCGGGGGAGCTGGTGCAGGTGCGCTTGCATGGCATCAAGCCCAAGTACGCTCAGGGCGAGTTGCTGGCGGTGCTGCAACCGAGCCCGGATCGGGTCGCCAATTTTTGCCCCCATACCGAGTGTGGCGGCTGCCAGATCGGCATCCTCGATTATGCCGCCCAGCTGCGGCTCAAGCGCCAGCTGGTGGTGGAGGCGCTGACCAGCAAGGGCGTACTGGCGGGGGACGCTGCCGTCGAGGTGGCCGAGTGTCTGGGCATGAGCGAGCCCTTTGCCTATCGCAACAAGGCGCTATATGCGGTGCGCCCAGGCCCCGAGGGGGCCGAGCTGGGTTTCTTCCGCAAGCAGAGTCACCAGTTGGTGGTGTGTGATGATTGCGGCATCCAGCCGGCATTCACCGCCGAGCTGGTGGCCGAGGTGCGCGCCTGGTTGCGGGAGTTCGCCATCGACGCCTATGACGAGCAGCAGCACAGCGGTGTGGTGCGCTATCTGATGCTGCGTGATGGCCGCGTCTCCGGCGAGTGGATGCTGGTGCTGGTGACCCTGGGCGACGAGCTGCCCCATCACGAGGCGCTGCTGGCCCGGCTGGCGCGCTTCCCGCAACTGACCAGCGTGGTACAGAACATCAATCCCGAGCGCGGCAACCGCATTCTGGGCTTTGACAACCGCACCCTCAGTGGCGCTGCTGTGATCCGCGATCAACTCGATGGCCTGGATTTTGCGCTCTCGCCGCTCTCCTTTTACCAGATCAACCCGGAGCAGACCCAAGTGCTGTACCGCGAGGCGCTGCGTCTGGCCGAGCTGAGCGGTCAGGAGACGGTGTTTGATATCTACTGCGGCATCGGCACCATATCGCTGTTTCTGGCCCGGCAGGCGGCGACCGTGGTCGGGGTCGAGCTGGTCAGCGAGGCGATTGACGATGCCCGGGCCAATGCCGAGCGCAATGGGCTGACCAACACCGAGTTTCATGTCGGCAAGGCCGAAGTGGTGGTGCCAGAGCTCTATGCCCAGGGCTATCGCGCCGATGTGGTGGTGGTGGATCCGCCGCGCAAGGGCTGCGAGCGGGTGGTGCTGGATACTATTCTGCAGATGGCACCGCGCACCCTGGTCTATGTCTCCTGCGATCCGGGATCCTTGGCGCGGGATCTGGCTTATCTGCTGACCCAAGGCTATCGCCTGGATGCGGTGCAGCCGGTGGATATGTTCCCCCATACCTTGCATGTGGAAACCGTGGTGCGCCTGCGGCTTTGCCGCTAAGCGACGAGGTTGGGAGAGAGCGTCTCTTTCGCCAACTCGCCGTAAATCCATCCCTGGAGGCTCGATGGCGGCATCCCTGCCGCCAACGGTTGGCTCAATAGTCTCTCTCTTCCTTCCTTTAGCTCTGTCTGCATGCTGCCTACACTGCCAGTGAAATCGCTACCACTATGTAGTGATGGGTTTGATCCGCGATTTATCGCTGTTTTTATTCGATCCCTATTTATTCCTGTATCCTCGCTGCGCTATTATAACCACGAATAAGTGTAATCGATTACACTAATCCATCAGCGAGCATCAAGGCTCTGGATAACCCAAGGAGTGAGAATGAACAGTGACAAGATGATCCAGCAACTGGGGTGGTTTGCTTCCATCATGGCCATGGTGATGTATGCCTCCTATGTGGATCAAATCCGCCTGAATATGAGTGGCGTGCCGGGCTCCATGCTGTTGCCGGTGGCCTCGACCATCAACTGCATCGCCTGGGTGGGGTATGCCTTGCTCAAGCAGCAAAAAGATTGGCCCATGTTTCTGTGCAATGCCCTGGGTGTGGTGGTCTGTCTGGCGACTGTGCTGACGGCGCTGTGGTTCTAAACCGCTTCGGGGCTTAAGCCCTCGGTGCGGGTGGAGGTCGGTATGTCTGGATGGATGGTCTCGAGCTGGAGATCCTGCGCGCGGTTACCCGCCACAGGGTGGCTGATCCTGGGTGTTTCTGTGCTGGTGGCGCTGTCATCGGCCTTTACCGTGCCGGTGATGAGTTATTTCATCGTCGATGGCCTGCAGGCACCGCCCTACTGCATCAGCCTGTTCAGTATCAGCTCGGCGTTGTGCGGGGTCTGGTATAGCCAGTGGTTGGGGCACAAGACCGATCAGGGCTGGCCGATCAAACGGGCATTGTTGCTGGCGCTGGCCGGGATGGCGGGCTCGACACTGCTGTTTGCCCTGACCGACCAACTGTGGGTGGTGATGGTCGCCGGGGTGACCCTGATGGCGCTTGGACATGCCGCCATGCCACAGACGCTGGCGCTGGCGCGCCGCTTTGCCGATCAGCAAACCATGAACTCGGGACAGTTCAATGCCCTGGTGCGCGCCAACTTCTCCCTGGCCTGGATTGCTGGGCCGCCGCTGGCGTTTATGCTGGTGGCGCAGTGGGGATTTTCGGCCACCTTCGCGGCGGCGGCCGCCGTGGCGCTGCTGTGCTGTGTCTTGTGCGGGCAGGGCTTGCCGGCGGTCCAGCGCGCCGCTGGTGTGCGGGCGGAGGAGGGGCGTGTGCCGATCCCGCCGCAGTTCTGGGCTTACAGTGCCGCGCTGTTTTGCAGCTCGGTCAGCAACAGTTTGTATGTCAGCAGCATGCCGTTGTATGTGTTGAAGGAGCTGGCGCTACCGGCCTCGACACCGGGCTGGGCGATGGCGATTGCCGCCGGGCTGGAGATCCCGGTGATGCTGGTGGCGAGCCGCATGGCGGAGCGCTGGGGGGTGAAGCGCTTGCTGATGGTGGGGAGTGGAGCGGGGATCCTGTTCTATGGCGGCCTGTTCCAGGCCCGGAGTGTCGGCGAGGTGCTGCTGCTTCAGCTCGGCAATGGCCTCTTCTTCGGGCTGTTTGCCGGTTTAGGGATCTCGCTGATCCAGGATCTGCTGCCCGGACGCATCGGCTTTGCCTCGGCGTTCTATGCCAATACCATGCGCATCGGCGGCATGCTTGGCGCCTTGTTGATGGGGTTGATTGCCACCTGGGACAGCTATCGCAGCGTGCTGCTGTGTGCCGCCGCCTTTTTGCTGGTGGCGGCGCTGGCTCTGGTCGCGGCGGCATTGTATGAGGCGCGATATCGCGGTGTTGCGCAGAGTGACGGCGATCAGATCCGGGCGGACTAAGCCTAGCGCGGAGTAATCCTGGAGCAGACTAATCCCGGAGCAGACTAAGCCGGGTGCCGAATAAGCCCGGCGCTGGACACACAAAAGGCTCGCCAAGCGAGCCTTTTGTCGTTATCGGGGGGCGACTACGGCTGGTCGCGGGTGTTGCGGCGGTGGTTTTCGTTATCCAGCCAGCTGATGGCGCTGGTGACCGCGAAGTTGACCTTCTCTTCCATCTCCTGGCGCTTCTCGTCCGAGGTGAAATAGATCATATCCACGCCGTAACGGATGTAGTGCGCGGGTAGCTGGTTGAGCACCAGGCAGTACAAGTCGGCCAGGAAATCAGTATCGCGGGTACGATCCAGCTCCAGCGCATGAATATAGTGCTGGACCAGATCTTCGTAGTAGTTGTGGATATCTTGCAGAGCCATGGCGACATACTTCCTTGATGGTTTGGTTTCACCAGGAAATATATAACAAAAAGCCCGGGATGATGCTCATCCCGGGCTCACAAATTGTGGTGCGAGAGGAGGGACTCGAACCCTCACACCCGAAGGCACTAACACCTGAAGCTAGCGCGTCTACCAATTCCGCCACCCTCGCACATTATGTCGTTGACTGGATTTACATGCCGTCAACAGCATGGTTCTGCCAATCCTGGCCCACTTGCATCAATCAAGTGGTGCGATAGGAGGGACTCGAACCCTCACACCCGAAGGCACTAACACCTGAAGCTAGCGCGTCTACCAATTCCGCCACCATCGCCCGGATTGTTTGTTGGTTGGATTGACATGCGACCAACCGCATGGACAAGTCTTCATCAAGAAGTTGTGGTGCGATAGGAGGGACTCGAACCCTCACACCCGAAGGCACTAACACCTGAAGCTAGCGCGTCTACCAATTCCGCCACCATCGCACAACTTGTCACTGTTTTTATCGTTGTCAGCCAACGCTTGGTTTTTATGTTGCCAATCAACAGATTACTTGGTGCGATAGGAGGGACTCGAACCCTCACACCCGAAGGCACTAACACCTGAAGCTAGCGCGTCTACCAATTCCGCCACCATCGCATCTTGCGGCTGGCATTCTATCTATTCTGCCGGGGACGTCAACCGTTGCTCGCTGAATAATTGCCGGATCCACTGGATTTTTTCGCGACTGGGGTTTTTATCACCAGTCGCGCTGCATTAATGGCCAGCACTTAAGCCCAGGGCATCCTTATACATCTGTTCGTAACTCAAGACCGAATCGCTCCACAGGTAACGGGTGCGCATGGCGGTCTGCTGAACACGATGATACTCCTCGGGTTCTTGCAGGAAGAACAGCAAGGCGCGACGCAGGGTGGACAGCAGCGCCAGCGGTTCGGGCTCCTGAAAGCTGAATCCGGTGGCGCGTTTGGCCTGATGGTCGTAGTCGATGACGGTATCGCGCAATCCACCGACCGCGCGGATAATCGGCAGGGTGCCATAGGCCAGGCTGTACATCTGGTTCAGGCCGCAGGGTTCGAACAGCGAGGGCATCAGGAAAAAGTCACTGCCCGCCTCGACTAAGTGGGCCAGACCATTGTCGTGGGCATTCAGATAAGCCAGACGGTCGGGATGGGCCGCCATCATCTCGGTCAACCGCTCTTCCAGCGAGGGCTCGCCGGTCCCGACGATCACCACCTGCACCCGATGTACCAGGAATTTTTCCAGGATCGGCAACAGCAGATTCAGACCCTTCTGTTCGGTCAGGCGACAGACCATGCCGAACAGCGGCGTATCACCGATGTCCAGTCCGGCGCGCTTCTGCAAGGCGTGCTTGCACAGCTCCTTGTCGGCCAGACGACTGGCATCGTAGTTCACCGGGATCAGTGGATCGGTTTTCGGATCCCAGTCGGCATAGTCGCAGCCATTGATGATCCCGCGTACATCGCTGGAGCGTTCCTGGAAGTTCTTGGCCATGCCATGGCCGCCCAGATAGGTCATCAATTCCGAGGCATAGCTGGGGCTGACGGCATTGATCTTGTCGGCGTAGAGCACACCGCACTTCAGGAAGTTGATGTAGGCATGCCCCTGCAGGATCGACTCGTTGTAGGTGTCGGTGACTTCCGGCAGCGCCCACAGCTGGTTGCGCTCGAACACGCCCTGAAAGGCGCCGTTATGAATGGTCAATACGCTGCGGGTGCTCTGGAAGAAGGAGTTATTGGCATACCGGGTCTTCAGCAGCATGGGCACTAGCGCGGTGTGCCAGTCATTGCAATGGACGATATCGGGCTTGAAGCCAATCTGTTCGCTGACCTGCAGGCAGGCGGCAGAAAAAAACGCGAAGCGCTCGCCGTTGTCGGGGTAGGCATTGTTGTTTTCGGCGTACAGACTCTTGCGATCGAAGTAGTTCGGAAAGTCGATCAGCATGACCGGCACATCATCCAAATCCATCTGTCGAACCTGATAGGGAATGTCGGTATGGCCCGGACGAGTCGGCAAGGTGAAGCCACCGAGATGCTGGGATTTCTCCCGACCGGTAATACTGGCGTAGTAAGGCATGACGATGCGGACGTCATGACCACGGCGTTTGAGAGCCAGTGGCAAGGCTTTGGCCACATCGGCGAGGCCCCCGGTTTTGGCAAAGCTTTCAACTTCGGGAGCAATGAACAGAATATTCATGAATTAGAAACCAACTCTGGCGCCCTTGGGCACAACGACAATCCCTTGGTCGGAAACGGTAAACCGTTCCCGATCATGGGCGGGATTTTCACCGATCACAACGCTCGGTGCAATTTCAACATGCTTATCAATAATGGTGCGACGGATCCGGCAGCCTTCACCAATCTTCACATCCCCGAGCAGCACCGACTCCTCGATCCTGCTGCCACAAGCCAGATTACAGCGGAATCCCATCACGCTGCGCTCTATGCTGCTGCCCTGGATGTAGCAGCCAGCGGAGATCAGCGAATGGGAAATGCAGGCCTGATGTTCAGCGGTATTGATAAAGGTGGCTGGCGGCAAGGGTGGATAATAGGTATGCAGCGGCCACTTGCGGTTATATAAGGAAAAAGGCGGATTGTCGGCGACTAAATCCATATGGGCCTGCCAATAGCTGTCGATGTTGCCGACATCGCGCCAATACACAGCCGTTTTTTCACCCTCGACCTTGTTATTGCTGTAGTCGTAGACATAGACAGCGGCTCTGGGATAGAGGTCAGGAATAATATCACGGCCGAAATCATGGCTGGAGGCTTCATTCTCGGCATCCAGCGTGAGTTCGCTATACAGGGTTTGGGTTTCGAACACATAGTTGCCCATGGAGGCCAGGGCATGGTCCGGATCATGGGGCAATGATTTGGGATGCTTGGGTTTTTCCTCAAAGCCAATCATCTGCCCGGCATCATTGACTTCGATAATGCCAAACAGATGAGCCTGAGCTATGGGGACCCGGATCGCCGCCACTGTGAGTGCCGCTTTTTTCTCTTTGTGGAAGTCTACCATCTGGCGGATATCCATCTTGTAGATATGGTCGCTGCCGAAGATGCAGACATGCTCGGGGGCTGTGAGTTCGACAAAGCCCATGTTCTGGTAGATAGCATCGGCGGTGCCATCGTACCAGCGTTTCCCCATCCGCATCTGCGCCGGGATCGGGTCGATGAAGCGGCCGGTGATCCCCGTCAGGTTCCAGCCTTTTTTCATATGCAGATAGAGGGATTGAGACTTGAATTGGGTCAGAACATAGATGCGCAGGAAGTCGGAGTTGACGAAATTGTTCAGCACAAAATCGATCAGCCGGTAACTGCCACCGAAGGGGACTGAAGGTTTGCTGCGTGTGACCGTCAAGGGTTGCAGCCGCGTGCCTTCCCCTCCTGCCAGTATCATCGCCAATACACCCGCCATGCCTATGCTCCAACTGATGAAATCGCTTTCATGATGCCAATAAAAAATTACCTCGAATCGTCTGAGGTAATTATTGTCGGTTTTTGAATCTAACAGATTGAACAAACGCTTGTTAAGACAATTTTGTCCATCAGAAGCTGTGATACAGCCTGAACTTTTTATCTTCGGCCAGGATCTGCTGCTGGCGGAAAGCCTTTTGTAGGAAGGGCTGGTATTTGAGGAACGCATTGGCGACCAGCAGCAGTGAGCCGCGAGGCGCCAGCTTCTGCGGGGTCTGCGCGATCAGTTGTTCCGTCGGACCATACAGCGTCTTGAGACCGGCATGAAACGGTGGATTGGTGACAATATGCTGCACCTTGCCCTGAATATCCGACAGCATATCCGAGGGATAGACTTTGGCGCTGAGCTGATTGGCCGCCAGGGTGCGGCGGGCACTCTCCAGCGCCAGGGCATTGATGTCACACATCTCGACCTCCAGTTCCGGATGCAAGGCACACAGGGCGCTGCCGATGACCCCGGCGCCGCAGCCCATATCCAGCACGCGCCCCCGGAGTGGCGGCAGATGCTCCAGCAACATGCGGGTGCCTTCATCCAGGCCATCGGCGCTGAACACTCCTGGCAGTGCCACCACACGCAAGTCGTGGCCGCGGACACTGACGCTATAGTGCTGTAACCAGCTCTCGAGCTGGAACGGATTGACCGGCTGATCGAGCGCGGCATGGATCAGGGAGCAGCGCCGGGCGCTATCGAGCTTCTGGCAGTGGCTGGCGTATTGGGCCAGCAGCTTGTCGGCCCCATTGATGCCGCCCCGATTATCGCCAACTAGGAAAATGTCGCTGCCGCTGCGCAGATGGGGTAGCAGATTCGCCAACAGATAGTGGGCTTCGGCCTTGGCTTTGGGTAACAGGATCAACAGCGTATCGAAGGCGGGCGCAGCCGCCGGGAGCTGATGGCCGAAATAAAGTTGTACGGCCCCGCCTTGGGGAGTATGCAGAGCCGTGAGTTGCCGCCAGCGGCTGTAATCGGTGGTGAACAGGGTGGCCGATGCCGCCGCCGTGGCCAGGACCAGCGGGTAGTTGTCTTCCATGTAACCAGCGATCAGCAGGTGTTTGTCAGCAAACAGGGCGGCATTGCGTTCCAGCAGCTGGCTGACAGGGCTTTGAGCGGTCGACATGTTCGGGCCTCGGCAGGGTATGGGCGGCGAATTATACATGAGATGCCGAGGCTTGACATTTCTGCAGCGATGCAGAACTATGCTCATTCATTGCACACTTATGTAGTTTGGCCGATGACAAATCTGAGTCTGAAACGAAAATACAATAAACCTCTGAAACCTGAGGTTTTTTTCGTTTCCGCGTAACGGTCGTCCGCCCTTGGCAGATTCATAAACCCCGGTTACGCAGCCCGTAACCGGGGTTTTTTGTTCCGGATACCGAGTTTTCAAAAAGGAGTTTGTATGATTCAAGGTTCAATCGTAGCGCTGATTACCCCCTTCCGTGATGGTCGGCTAGATGAAGCGGCGCTCACCAAAATGGTGGAATGGCATATCGAGCAGGGCACCCACGGCATTGTACCTGTGGGGACCACCGGGGAGAGCCCGACGCTCTCCCATGATGAGCATTGCCGCGTCATCGAATTAGTGGTCAAACAGGCCGCAGGTCGCGTGCCGGTGATCGCAGGGGCTGGCTCGAATAATCCGATTGAAGCGATTGAATATACCCGGGTGGCCGAGCGCGCCGGTGCCGATGCCACTCTCCATGTGGCCGGTTATTACAACCGTCCGAATCAGGATGGCCTCTATCATCACTTCAAGATGGTGCATGACGAGACCAATATCCCGATCATTCTGTACAACATTCCGCCACGGGCGATTGTCGATATCCAGCCACAAACCATGGCGCGTCTGGCTGAATTGCCGCGCATTATCGGCGTCAAGGATGCCACCGGGGATCTGGCCCGTCCCTGGAGCGAACGTCAGTTGATCAAGAAGCCCTTCACCTGGTTATCCGGCGAAGATGCTACCGCTGTGGCCTATAACGTAGGCGGCGGGACTGGCTGTATTTCGGTGACGGCCAACGTGGCCCCCAAGCTGGTGGCGCAGGTACAAGAACTAACACTGGCCGGCGATTGGGCCGCAGCGCGTGCTTTGCAGGATCGCCTGATCCCCTTGCATCAGGTTATGTTTGCTGAGCCGAGTCCGGCGGGTGCAAAATATGCGGCCTCGCTGCTGGGTCTGTGCACCGAAGAGTGCCGGGTGCCAGTGATGCCGTTGAGTGCGGCAACCAAAGAGCGTATTCGTAGCGCCATGACCCAACTGGAATTGATCTGATTTTCAGCCATGGGCCAAGAGTGAATGGAATACCGGGGGATCATGGATCCCCCTTTTTATTGCAACAACGAGGATCAAGTCCATGTGGCAGCGGTACAAGGCGTTGATTTTTGATATGGATGGCACGCTGGTCGACTCCATGCCCCTGCATCTGGTGGCATGGCAGCAAACCGCGCAAGAATTCGGTTTTGTCTGTGACCAGGAGTGGCTCTACGCTCGCGGCGGGGTGCCGAGCCGCAAGATTGCCGCACTGATCGCCCATGAGCAGCAGATAGCGCTGGATCCTGAGGCCGTCGCCCGCTGCAAGACGGCCCATTACGTGGCCATGATCGAGCAGGCAACACCGTTTCCGGCCATGGTGGCGCTGGTGCAGCAGGCGGCGGCAACGCTGCCGATGGCCATCGGTACCGGCTCCTTGCATGCCAATGCCGAGCGGATCCTGGCGCAAAGCGGGCTGGGGCTCTATATCCACACCGTGGTCGCCGCGGATGATGTGCAGGGACATAAACCAGCTCCCGATACCTTCCTGCTGGCGGCTGAACGTCTGGGGGTGGCTGCTGCCGATTGCCTGGTGTTTGAAGATACCGAAATTGGCCGTTTGGCAGCACTGGCAGCAGGGATGGATTGCGTCATGGTCGTCGAGGGGGCGCCGGATTGGGCGACCCTGACGACAGGACAAACAAGCTGAAATGAACGAGGCCCCGGAATGGGGCCTCGTGCTATGCATCAAGAATAAGTGGACTTAGCTCTGCGTCGTGTCATCAGGGGTGCTATTACGACGATCTTCATAGCTGCCACCGCGTTGATCCATGCCAGGACGTGGCGGACGACGGGGGCGCTGGATACCGCTGCCCATTCTGCTGGTGAGCAACGCTATGGTAGAAATCTTGGCCTTGTAAATCATTTGCTGGTTACCGTGGGCGTCCGTCAACAACACACTGTATTGATCGAAGCCACTGATGATGCCTTCCAGCTTGATACCGCTGACCAGAAAGATGGCGACCTGACTGCGGTTTTTTCTCAACCAGTTAAGTGCTGAGTCCTGACCATTCCCAAGAGAGAAGGCCTGTTCTAGGGTCGAGAAATTCTGGGTTTCCGCCGTCATGTTATTGAGTCCCACTAGGTCTGATGAACGCCTGATTGTGCTCGATGGGCGGGGGGCTTGTCAAAACAATCCCCCGCACATCAGCTATTTACTTGTGCATGACCAAGCCATTTAGGTCATGCATTGGCCGCGTCGATTAGTGATCCAGATAGATGTAATGCATCCAACTGGTCATGCGCAGTAACACCTTGCGTAGCACGGCCAAATGCCCGAAATGGTCGGTATAGATGGCAACTTGGGCAGACACACCGTCCGGCAGGTTATAAGCGTCAACCGCGTCGTCCAATTCCAGCTCGGCCAGAACGCCACTACGGTTATCAAAGGTCACGGTCTGTAACGCGCCCTGCGTTTGATAAGCCCCCTCGGGTATCACGGGAATCACCTGCTTGACCTTGGCTTTAAAAATGGTACCCGGGATGCCGGTGAATGAAACTTCAGCCTCATCACCCACCTTGACGCGCTGCAAGGAGTTTTGCCGGAACGAGGCGACGATCATGTACAGGATCTTTAGCTACAACCAATTGAAATAGATAGAAAAAAGGCTTCGTTTGTGATCTGATTTAATCGCAAAAAA
>NZ_BAAGVN010000043.1:0-5269 GCF_054780855.1 Pseudaeromonas pectinilytica | reverse complement strand
AAAACAGAACACTTGGAGAAGGTGCTGATTGCCGGATTATCCGTATCGCTCAAAAACTAGACACTCATGCGTTCGCCCTGCGATACGGCCACAGCCCGGCTCATAAAAACATCAGACTGCATAAAGAACGGCAGAAATTCAGGAATTACATTTTTAGGGTTTGCCTCAAGCACCATCGCATGTGCCGAACAAATACAATCCCAGTCTGCGACAGCTACTTTGCGCTGATAGGCGCGACGCTTACCAAAAATAATTTGACCCTTTTTCACCAGAAGCTTTTGGCCTTCAACATCACTTGGCACACCGTGGCGCTTAATTTTTAGACTATCTGAATCCAAATGCTCCAGCCCGACATAGATTTCAAGGTCAGTTTCACTGGGCTCGACACGTTTGGAAATATGTTTGGCGATATCGCCAAACTTTACTGTTTGCCAGCCGTCGGGTAATTGTTGCTCGCTCATTTACTGCTCCACCTTGCTAACTTCAGTCTCAAACCCCAGCTCAGCAAGGCTTTGGAATAACTTATTGGTCTGCTTTTTCAATTGCACACGGCTAACTTTCCATGCCTCGATGGCATGTTCAATATCGTGCACTTCGCCATTATTTTGTGCTTGCACATACAGCGGGATAGACAGGTTGTAGAGGTTCTCTTTAAGGGTGTCGATATCCACCAAAGCGGTAATTTCGCTTTGCTTCTCGGGCGTAAAGTAAGCCTCGCATAACACGGATAAATCCTCATCCGATAAGCGGCTGTGGGCGCGCTCGCGGGTAACGTGTTCCACCCCATTGATAAACAACACCTTGTTTTTGCGCTCGGCGGGTTTATTGCAATTAAGCACCACCACGCAAGATTCCATCGGCGAGTTGTAAAACAGGTTGGGCCCAAGGCCAATCACCGCTTCGATAATGTCCGACTCAATGACTTGTTTACGGATGCTTTGCTCGGAATCACGGAACAAAACGCCGTGTGGCCAGAGCATCGCAGCGCGGCCCGTGTCGGGTTTTAGGCTTTTGATGATATGGGTGTAAAACGCATAGTCGGCACAGCCTTGTGGCGGCACACCGTAGAGGTTGCGGCCATATGGATCGGCGGCAAACTTGTCACGGTTCCACTTTTTGATGGAATAAGGCGGGTTGGCGAAAATCACATCAAACTGTTTGAGCCGATCGTTTTCAATAAACTTGGGCTCGGCCAGCGTATCACCGCGCAGTACATCGAACTCTTCAATGTCGTGCAGAAACATATTCATACGGGCGATGGCCGAGGTGAGCAAGTTGACCTCTTGGCCATACAAATGAACGCTTCGCCATTCTTCACCACGAGAACGCAAATCCATTACCGCATTAAGCAACATACCACCGGTGCCGCAGGTCGGGTCATAGGCTGTTTCACCGGGTTTTAAGCCCATAATGCGGGTCATTAAATGCACCACGGTACGGTTGGTATAAAACTCGGCAGCGGTATGGCCTGAGTCGTCGGCAAACTTTTTAATCAGGTATTCGTAGGCTTCGCCCAGGTCATCTTGGGCGACCGACTGAATACCCAATGGAATTTTACTAAAGTGCTCAATGAGATCGGCCAACAGGTGATCAGGCAGGCGCTCTTTATTGGTCCACTGGGCATCACCAAACACCCCATGCAAACGCGGGTTATTGGCCTCAATTAAGCGCAGCGCAGTTTGAATGGCCTCGCCAATGTTTTTACTGGTGTGACGAACCGTTTCCCAGCGCGCATCTTGCGGAATATCAAAACGGTGGTGCATGGGCATGGCGGCATATTCGGCATCGCCTGCGTGGATCTCCAGAGCCTCAGTGTATTCTTCTAAGTACACATCCGACAGACGCTTATAGAACAGCAGCGGAAAGATGTACTGCTTGTAGTCTGATGCATCGATTTGGCCGCGCAAAAACTCGGCGGCCCCCCAGAGTAAATCCTCTAATTTTTTCTTATTTAATGCGCTCATAGTTCAAACCCTTCTTGCATAAGCAGGGCCTCTAGTTCATTTTCTGCTTTTTCTAATGAGGCCAGCTTTTGCTGGAAGTCTTTTAGTGCTTCTTCCACCGTGATGGTTTCTTCTTCAAGAGGTTTTTGTACATAACGTGCAATATTTAAATTGAAGTCGTTTTCTTCAATCTCACTATGGGGAACCCAACGCGCTACCCCGTCGATGTCATTTGCTTCAGGGCCTTTGGTGCGCATTTTTCGATAGATGTCGTAAATGTCATCCGCTTGGGTTTCTGACAAGGAATTCTGTGCCCGCCCCTTGGTGAATATTTCTTCGGCATTGATGATTAGCACGTGATCCTTGTGTGCATCAGGCCGTTGTTTGCGCAGCACTAAAATACAGGCCGGAATGCCGGTACCGTAGAACAGGTTAGAAGCAACACCGACTACCGCAACAATGCGATTTTCTTTGAGTAAATGCTCACGAATGAGACCTTCAGCCCCACCACGGAACAGCACACCATGGGGCAATACCACCGCCATGCGGCCATGGTCGTTCAAGGATGCAAACATATGTTGTACCCAGGCAAAATCGCCATTGGTTTTGGGTGCCAGACCATATTGGTTGCGGCCATACGGATCGGCCGACCAAAGATCGTAACCCCATTCCTTTAAACTGAACGGTGGGTTGGCGATAACGCAATCAAAGGTTTCCAGGCGATCACTGACCAAAAATTTGGGCTCTCGCAGGGTATCGCCACGGACGATGTCGAAATCTTCCTGGCCATGCAAGAAGAGGTTCATACGGGCAATGGCTTCAGTGGTCAGGTTCTTTTCCTGGCCTTTGATTTTGAGCAGGCGGGGATCTCCACCATTGTCTTTAACGTGGTGAATGGTTTCTAGCAGCATGCCGCCCGTACCACAGGCAGGATCGTAAACACTTTCGCCTGCTTGCGGGTCTAGGATGTTCACCATTAAGCGCACAATGGTACGCGGGGTATAGAACTCACCGGCTTTTTTGTTGGTTTTATCAGCAAAGCGTTTAATGAGGTATTCGTATGCGCGGCCCATGTCGTCGTCGCGTACTGAGGCAACACCTAGATTTACTTTGTTGAAATGGTCAAGCAACGTAATCAGTAGCTCATCTGATAGGCGTTCTTTGTTGGTCCAACTGGCATCACCAAATATGCCATGTAACTTTGGATTCGCGAGTTCAATTCCACGAAATGACTCTTTCAGTGCCTGGCCAATATCTTTGGTTTCGGCAAAGACATCTTTCCAATGACAATATGCAGGAATTTGGATGCGGTGGAACATATCCCCTTTGGCAAGCTCAGCATCACCAACCTTTTCCATCGCTTCGAGAAACTCTTCATCGTATACATCGCAGATACGCTTAAAGAATAAGATTGGAAATATGTATGTTTTGTAGTCAGAAGCGTCAATAGGCCCGGTAATAATATGGGCAGCATGCCAAAGGTGTGCTTCTAAGTCTTTTTGGGATATCAACGTCATTACTGTTTGTTCTCTTGAGTTTCAGGCTCATAACCGGGCGCGAGCAGCAGATTGTCTACCCCGTATAACATTGCGGTATTTTGTAGCCATAAATGATATTCATCGCAGGACAAGATGTGCTGTTTTGAACAGTCAATTTTCCAGTGACGCAGCACATAGCCAGCAGTAGCTGCTCGAACTTGGATTTTTAACATGTTGTTCACCATCCCATACTCGGTTGCGATGGTGTCTGGGTGAGTCAGCCCAGGATGCGGAACAACGTTCAGGTCTAAGATTCTGTTCCATTGGTTGTCAGCCGATTTGGTTTGCTCTGCGGGGATTTCTTCCTCTATACGGATCGGCAACTCAATGCGGTTTACAACAAAATCGGCAAAACGCTTCCGGGCTCTATCGTATGCGCGAACATGCCAACGCAACCCATTATCGACCAGAGCAAAAGGCACGATCTCTCGTTCACTGATACCGCTCGACAATGACCGATACCGAACCTTCAAAAGCTGTTTGTTATGAATAGCGCACGTGATACAGGCCAACGTGGCGATATTGGGGAAATTAAGCTGTGTAGGAGCCTCACAGGCGACAATGGGTTTCTGATTGCCAACGAAGTCATCGGCAAAGCCATGTAGCAAGGCCGCAAGTGTCTGACTGCCGGTGTATTCAAAAAGCGGGGTAAAACCTTCGCGCTGTATGTAAGTTTTAGCTTTGGTGTCGTATTCGATGTTTCTGGGAGCAAGCTCTTTATAGAGTGAGAGGTCGCGAGAGGCCGCTGCTTCCTTGATGCCAAAACGTGATACCAGATCAGTGCGGTTCACCGAACCCAGGAAGTAGAGTTTGAAATCGATGTGGAATAGGCGCTCCCGCTGAGACTGGTTAACTGCCGCCAACTGTTCATCGATGTTTTGTGCGTTGGGCATTCTATTCCTTGTTATCTATCGGCTAAAACATTCATGCTCTCAAGCTGCTGAGCCGGGTCGCTAGCGCTGGTAACCACTGAAGGCCGCATGCAACTATCTTTGTAGTCTGTATTTGTAATTGATACACAAGTGCGTGTCAATATGATGACCACTATCCTTTTGATATGTAATTTATTATTGGTTTAATAGATGCACAAATCTCAACGCCCAGCCCTCTATCGACTCCACTGGTATATTGCCAGCCTCAGCCCCCTGGTGCTTAGGGTGATTAATGCCAACCTGGTTGAGCTCGCCGAAGAGGGAGTCCAACAATTCGTTCGGCCAGGCAATCGATTTTGCAACAATGCCTTTGCGAATCTGTGTGAAATGCTCAATCCACCGTGACAACTTCGCCGCGCTCCAACTGTGCCAATGATTCGTTGAGGTGAACGGCGTTCGCGGGATTGCTGAACAGATAGATCCTCTCCAACATGGCCTCATATTCACCAGCATCGACCATGACAATGTCGGGTGCATCTCGGCACATGACGCGCACAGGTTCGGCACTGTCTCTTGATCAGATCTTGATCCCCTGTGCCATCAAATCCTTGGCGGCAAGAAAGCCATCCAGTTTACTTTGCAGGGCTTCCCAGCCTTCCCAGAGGGCGCCCCAGCTGGCAATTCCGGTTCGCTTGCTGTCCATAAAGCCCCCCAGTCTGGCTATCGCCATGTAGGCCCACTGCAAGCTCCCGGCGCGCTCTTTGCGCTTGCGTTTTCCCTTGTCCAGATAGCCCAGTAGCTGACATTCATCCTGGGTCAGCACCGTTTTTGCGGACTGGCTTTCTACGTGTTCCGCTTCCTTTAGCAGCCCTTGCGCCCTGAGTGCTTGCGGCAGCGTGAAGCTTTCTCTGAGCTG
>NZ_BAAGVN010000042.1:0-2248 GCF_054780855.1 Pseudaeromonas pectinilytica | reverse complement strand
CTTTTGCACGAAACGGCACATCTTCCAAAAGAGGGTTGTCAACCAAGTTTTGCACAAAAGAAGGATTATGCTATTTTATGAAAGATTTCATGATCCAACCTCAGATTGCAAATAGCCTAAAAAAGAATAGGGCATCACACTGAGGGCTCCTGCCCAGTATAGGGCAGGAGCTAAGGAGGGATCAGGATTTGGGCTTGAGCAGGGCACGCAGATCATCGGCGGTACGGGGAGCGCCGCGCAAAATGGTATCCCCGATGACGAAGGCCGGCGTTCCGGTCAGTCCGAGCTGTTGCGCCAACTGGTGATTGGCTTTGAGTTGCTGCTCGATGGCCGGATCTTGCATCTTCTTCTGCACCGCCGACCAGTTCAGTTTCACCTGCTTGGCAATGGCGGCCACATCATTTTCATCCTTGAGGCTGCCTTGGCGCTCCATCAGCGCATTGTGGAAGGCCACAAATTGCTCCGGATGCAGGCTCTGTACCGCTAGCGCGGCCTTGGCGGCCAGGTAGGAGGTCTCGCTTAAGATCGGGAACTCCTTGTAGATCACCCGGATACTGGGGTCGCTGGCCAGCAACTCGTGCATGGCCGGGGTGGCGCGCTTGCAGTAGCCACAGTTGTAATCCAGGAACTCGACTATGGTCTGGGTGCCCTTGGCATTACCGCCAACCGGATCATTGGCTTGCTGGAACAGCGCCTTGCTGTGTTGCTGAATGAGATCCACATCAGCCTTTGACTGCTCGGCTTCTTGCTTGGCGCGCAGGGCGTTGGACATCTCGATCAGCAGCTCCGGGTGGCTGACCATATATTCACGCACTATTTGCTCCACATCGGCGCGCTGCAACTCGGCGGCCGAGGCGGGGACTGCGCTCAAGGGAAGCAGGCAGGCGAGAACGGGCAGAACAATCTTCTTCAATTTCATAAGCGGGGCCATCTTCTGGATCATGGGGGAAGGATGCGAGGCGTTTATATAGCGTGAGGCAGGGGCGTCAAGTCAAGTCTGGGACGGCAGAACGGCGAAAATTGGCGCAATTAAACCGCTGCTTGCCGCAAAAGCAAGCAATCAGTTCGCGGGGGAGTTTACAAAGCCCGAGCCAGTGAGTAGTATCCTCGCCAATTCGGAGGGGTGGCAGAGCGGCTTAATGCAACGGTCTTGAAAACCGTCGATGGGCGAACATCCGTGGGTTCAAATCCCACCCCCTCCGCCAGATCCGAAAAACCCGGTTGATTCTATCACCGGGTTTTTTTCTGCCCGCCGAAGAGTATTAGCCTGATTTTCAGGCGGATATCAATGTTGAAGCCTATGTATTTCCGCTTCTCTGAGCATCCTTAAATCACGCGTCGGGTTTCAAGTCTATTAACCTATAAATAGTAGGTCCATAGGTTTGGGTGAGCAGAACTTAAGCGCATTTCAAACACCAATACCCTTATCCCTTATTCGAGCCGTGTGATGCTATGCGCTATAAAACAGTATTCAGCCATTAAATAGCCGCATTACGTTCTCTTCTAAATAGCTGATCCTAATTTCGCTCCAGTTGCATAAGCCCATGTCCATTACCGGGGAACGGGGCTGCATGATCCAAGAAGTAGAACACGCGACGTAATAATTCACCCAATGTGCGGCATTGGTGGTTCCGGGTGATCGTTTCATGGAGGGCATGCCACAGCCGCTCAATCTGGTTCACCCATGGCGAATACACCGGCTGAAAAAGCACGATGAACTTCGGATTTCTTGCCAGCCATCGCTGTGCTTTTTTGCTCTTGTGGATGATGTAGTTATCCAGGATCAGCGTGATGCTCTTGGCGCGCCGATAAGTCCGCTTTAGTGTTTTGAGCAGTGACAAGAACAAGTCCGTGTCTTTGCTATCGCTTGCCACATAGGTCACGTTACCGNTCTTCTGCTTCCCTCGCATCATCCAGTCCGCCCCCAGCTTGGGATTGAGGTGGATATCCACCTCATCTTCATAGAACACGGGATGGTCCGCACTGCAGCGTCCCAAGGCCTCATTGATGGCGGCCATTTTCCGCTCTTTATGGGGATCGCGGATGTGCAAAGTGGGCGCGGCCCGGCGCCAGACAATCCCAAGCCTAGGCAACCATCGCCGTATTGTTGAAGCATGCAATGTCAGGCGCCAACTCCGTTTGAGTTCAAGCGCCATCAGTTCGGTACGGCCTTGTTGATCAAATCCAAAGTCGGATACTCGCTCCCCAACCCGCCGGGCGGGCTTAGTTGACGGCCTGCCGAATGGGC
>NZ_BAAGVN010000041.1:0-1624 GCF_054780855.1 Pseudaeromonas pectinilytica | reverse complement strand
GGTACACGCCATCGTCCGGGAGCCCGGTCGGCACAAATGCGGCCGATTTACCGGCATAACTGACATAGCCTGCGCCGGTCAGAGCGCCTGCCAGCACCCCGCTGCCGTTATCAGTGATGGTTTTGCTTTGGCCGCCGGAGGTCCAGGTGATCACTAATGTCCCAGGCTGCGGCACATAAGGCAGCGCCAGGGTCTGCTGCTTGGCGACTGTGATGGCCCCGGCCAGCGCGGTGTACTCCAGGGCCCCGATGGGCAGGAACATCAGCACGATGCTGGATTCGGCATCCGGCAGCGTGGCGAAGGTGGCGCTGATAGTGCCAGATGCCGTGACAGTGCCGGTACCAGCCCCGCTCAAGCGGCCTGTGCCGTCATCTTGGATCAGTTGCCATTTGCCCAGGCTGCGGTACCAGATCACTACGGTGCCCATACCGGGCGGATTCTCGGGGTAAGACCAAATCCAGCTAAAGGTGCGGTTGGCTACGGTGACCTCTGTCTCGACACTGATGGCCGCCCCAATCAGCCGCGCCGCTGGGGTGTAGGCAATTTGGGCAGCGCTGGTGAACACGCTGGTCTTGCGATAGGCATCGATCTGCCCTGACTCATAAGAAACGGTGATCTGGCTGAAATTGTCAGTGCCGGAGACGAACTTGAAATTCCCAGCGCCATCGTCTTTGTAGGTGCCGCCATCGATGGTCAGCACAGCACCACGCATCGGGATGCGCGGCATAAAGGCGCGGCTCTGGGAGCCGGAGACCAGGGCAAAGGTCAGCGCCGCCGAGGTGGCAGGGCCAGAGGCCGCCAGCTGAGCGAGGTCCGATAAAGCCTGCTGCTCGATGATGCTGGTTTCTGAGTAGGCACTGGGAACAATCGGCTTGTAGACCTCTTTCACCCGCACCGATGAGCTGCCGGCCACTGCCGCCTGAGCCAGCGCTGATACCCCGTAGAATTGGGCGGTATCCGCCACGTTGGTGAAATAGACCTTGGCGGCGGGAATATCGCCAGTGGCCAATGTGCCAGTCGGGTATGGAATCCCTCCGGTGAGGTTGATCCGCAGCTTGCCCGCCAGTTTGACGGTCAGCTGACGGCGAGTGATGGTGAAGAACTCGCCATTTTTCTCGTAAGTGAATTGGCGAACCTGGGCATCGTAGCTCTTGATCTTGACGTATTCGGTCGCAACCACTGCCCCGGCTTTGTCCAACTGCTTGAAGAACAGGGTGGAACCCAGCTCGGGCAACTGCTCTTTGGTCTCCTGGTACAACAGGATGGTGCGCTGGCCCGCGTACTGGTCACCCAGCAGATATAGGTTGCTGAACACCCCGGGCACGAGATATGCCTCGATCCGTGCCCGGGCCTCGGCGCGGGTATCAGTGGGAGTACCTGGTAAGCAGACCACGTTGATGTGGGCATCCTCGGCGTCACGGGTGACGGCAAAGTGACTCCCCTGATAAGACTCCGCGGTCGCGGTGCGTACAGCACAGAAAACCTTGGTCAGGTTGGTGCGACCCTCGGTGCGATCCCGGCGCGATGTCTTTTGAAAAATAGCGTTGAGCGTATTGTCCGGGATTGTTCTACCGGTCGGGCGCCCGCCGCCGGACGCCTCATCGGTCATGCGCTCTGATTCAAG
>NZ_BAAGVN010000040.1:0-14928 GCF_054780855.1 Pseudaeromonas pectinilytica | reverse complement strand
GGGAGAAATAATCGCCCCATATTACGCAAAAAATTAATCAACAAGCCCGCAAGGAAGAAATTGCCTGCTTGTTCGCACCTTCCCTAATTCTTGAAGTGTCATATTACTCTCGGATGAATAGTTTTTGATAAAGCTGCTGGATATCATTAATCACGGTAAATGAACCTTTATTAATTTGTCTGATATTTGGCCTTTCAGATTTATGGCCATCAGCATCGCCTTTTGTGTGTTTTGCTATCTTATGGTTACTTAAATCTGGTAATGGTTCACCAGCATTAGAACCAAAAAACAAAAAAGGACCTAATTGTAGTGTTCTAGGATCGAAGTACACCCAAACAACACAGCCTGAAGGTTTTCGTGCAAGAGCTATATTTATTTTTTGCACTGCAGTTGATGAACCGATAAATGCAGATTTTAGTTGTATGTGGCGCAGAACATTATTTGCTTCGATGATGATATCGTAACCAGAGTTATCAACTTCAGGTTTTGAAATTTCAAATGAAAGATCTTGATTGATCCATGCTAGTTTCAGCAATTCACCAACAAAGAGATGTTCTATTAGTTTTTCTCTAAATGATGAATTTAAGAAATGTTCTTGCATGATACTCTCTTAATCGCATAACAGCTTATTGAACGGAATCTTTCCGCTCTGTCTCTATTTGGGGGCCACATATCCTGCATGAGCATTAGATCTCACATGCCGTATTGCGTAACATCTCATTAAGTTGTGACGATGGGCTCCTTTTGCCGCTGGTTGATCAGTTCAGCTAGCGGCACAAATGGACCACCATTTATCCTCTCCTGCAGATATTCCCAGAACGACAGCCCCAGCTTTCTGCAGGTATTTTTCAGACTCATAAATGTATCCCGGCAACGTCTCCCTTCCTCGCTGCGAGTGCCTCCGCTCACCTTTCGCTTCTTCACATGACCCCGGATGTCCCGCTCGCTGCCATTGGTGTGCAACGGCACCTCCGGCCGCTTCAGCACCAGCAATAATTCGTCCTTGTGTTCGCGCAACCGCTTCAACAGCCGGTTCAACAGTACATACACTGTCTTCTGTCTGAATATCCGGTCAAACAAGCTCGATAACTGCTTCGCCCTCTTGGCCGAAGGGGCACTCTGTTAGGCTTTTAGCGCCCGATAAAGGATCCATATCCTTTTTCTCACCCGCTCTACCGCTTTTCTTTGCTGCTCGCCCACCGGCTTCAGGTTATGCACCTGCCGTTCCGCATGCACCCAGCACAATCCGTGCTGCAACACGCTAAACTGCGGCGCTCCATCACTGATCACCGCCAGACGCTGTATCTCTTCCCGCTCCAGCAAGGCTCCCAGCAGCGCACCTTCGATCACCGTCTGCTGATGCTTTCGCCTGCTTATTGCCAACGACGCCATCCACGCCTGCCACTGCGCCTCATCCATTGACTCACTGGATTTCAAGGCGACTTTGCCCAACAGCTCACGGGGCAGCTTCTGTTGCCGCATGTACTGCAGGGCCGATGCATTGATGACATAGCTGACATGCTCTCCCTGCAACAGCGTCAGGAAATTCACTCGGCTCTTGCTTTGTGTCGAGCTGAACCAGGCGAAGAACTCGTTGCCTATCTGCGTGACATAGCCATTTTTGCCCTGATGCCGGGCACCACTGTCATCCACTGTCACGTGGCCATGCGACAGACCCGCTAGTAGCAGGTCATCTTTCTCGGCATGGAAGCGCTCTTTGTCCTTGCTCAGGAGATTGTCCAGTTGCCCCGATGACAGGTGGACACCCCACTCCCTTAGCTGCTCCAGCAGCAGGGCTGGGTGACATAGCAGTGATGGTGCTGGTACAAGATATAGCTCAACAGGGTTGGACCGTAGTGGCGACCAGCCAATCCGGCAGGTAGCTGACCCGACAGCAACTGACCATCAGGCGTCAACCAGCGCGCCATGCGGTAACGCACTGTCTCGCAATACAGAACCAGCTCCTGAACATCAAAGTTTTTATAGCCCTTGAAACAGGAACCAGGCGGGATGGGGTCAGCCGGTTGGATGGTCTCGATGCGATCGGGCTCTACTGCCAGGCGCTCGTCGTCAGTTTTTTTTTACGGTAGAGGAGGATTTTTTAGCAGAAGGCGCAGTGTGCCCATCGTTGTTTGTCTGGGCATCCAGTTTGCTGGGTTTGATAACGGGCCGCTTTTTCTGGCCTTTGAGCACACGGATCTCGTCTTTGAGCTGAACGATTTGCTCTTGCTGAAGCTGCACCGTTTCGATGAGTTGCGCAATGATACCGAGCAGCTCCTTAACCAGAGGAGTTTGTTCAGATTGCGGGACATCAGGCAGAGTCAGTTTCATTGGCGCAGAACGAGATAATGGGGATGAGCAGATGATGCCGCATCAGGAGGATCAGTCAACACGATCCTCCTGATCCTGCGAAAAAATTGAACACGTAGAGCCACAACTTAATGAGAAGTTACCGTATTGCTTTGTAACCCCATGATTTTTATCGAATGTCCGGTTATCGTGGTTAGATAGGTGGCTAACTTGCCACATAGCACCCTGACGGACCCAATCGGACTGTTTTGAGGGCTGTATCCGCGAAATCGCATGGCTACCGCAGGGGCTTGCGGCCGCCACAGTGCCTAGATCTTTACGGGTGGTGTGTCTCTCGCCGTAGTAAACTTGCACGAGCCGTGTTTTTAACCTACTGCACTTTTCTAGTAGATGGAAATGGATTCGCCTGGAGCATGTCACATTTTGTTTGATTAGATCTTTCATCGATGACAATTGGGGGGCAAGACATGAACAGGGACTCTAAAACTCAGCACATTACCCTTGCCACTGGGAACGTGTTTTCCGACTTTGGGTTTGCTACGGAAGAAGCTGCCGCATTGGAGGCGGCGTCGCAACAAGTCATATCTGAGAAATTGGCCATCAGTAAGTCACTGGAAACAGAGGCCGGTGGGCAGGATAGATCAGTAGTGGAAACACCTTCCTCTCAGGAAAACTCTTAAACTACCTAGCGACCGGTAGATCGTCCCACGAGGTGGTGTAGCGCGGGCTCAGGTGTTCGCGTTTCATCATCCACTCCGAGGCATCCACACCTTTCGAGGCAAAGCCTATATGGCCCAAGCCGCTCTGGTTGATGGCATCGATTACCGCCATTAGCTTACGGTCGGGTGCGCCAGGATTGTCGAACAGATCCGCCTGGTGGTGATCGCGTGGCGTAAAGGAACCGAGAATGACGCCGCCTTTTTGATAGCGGAATCCGTCGCGCCAGATATGGGGCAGCAGTTGGGTTACATGATGCAGAAGTTCGCGAGTATCGTCGGTTGGTCGCGGCAGCTTGGCCGATAGCTGATTGCCATAGTAGGGCTCGCCTTCGCTAAAAGGGCTGGTGCGAAAGAAGATGCTCACATGCTGGCAGTGCATCTTTTCGTGACGTAGTTTCTCGGCGGCTCGCTCCATAAAGGCCGACAACGCTTGATGCATGCTGGCTTGCTCCGTGATCCGTTCGCCGAACGAGCGACTGCTAACGATTTGCTGCTTGGCCGGGGTGTTTATCGTCAGTTCCGAGCAGGGGATGCCGCGCAACTCCTGGACCACGCGCTCTACGACCACACCATAACGCTGGCGGATCTGTTTGGGTGGCACCGCAATCAGATCCGCCACGGTGAACACACCTTCAGTCTGCAGTTGCTTATTCAGGGCGCGCCCAATACCCCACACTTCATCGATTGGGGTGATAGCCATCAGCCGAGCTCGGCGTCCCTCATCGCGAATATCGACAACACCTCCTGTGGCTGGCCACTTCTTGGCGGCGTAGTTCGCCAGTTTGGCCAGGGTCTTGGTTGGGCCAATACCAACGCCGACGGTAAGACCCGTATACCGCTGGATGGTGGCCCGGATCTGGTGCCCAAAATCAACAAAGTTACCGGCCCAGAGTGAGCCGAGCTCAATAAAGGCTTCATCAATCGAGTAGACCTCAATCGCAGGAACCATGCTCTCCAACGTGGACATCACTCGCTGGGACATATCGGCATAGAGCGCATAGTTGCTGGAGAAGCAGACTCCGCCAGCGCGTTCAAATTCCCGCTGGATCTTGAAATAGGGACCAGCCATCTTGATGCCCATTTTCTTGGCTTCGGCAGAGCGTGCTACCACGCAGCCATCATTGTTGGAGAGCACGACAATCGGACGGCCCACCAAGTCAGGCCGGAACAGCCGCTCACAACTGGCGTAGAAGTTGTTCACATCAACCAGGGCTATGGCGGTGGTCATCTTAGTGCTGGCACTGCTTGTGAATGACGAAGGTCACCACGCCAAAAATCTCTAATGACTGCTCAGCCTGGAACAGGATGGGTTGGTAGTTGGCGTTGGCTGGCAGCAGGGCAATATTCGGGGTGAGCTGCAATATCTTCACGGTGAACTCACCATCAACACAGGCGATCACTGTGTCGCCATGACGAGCTGAAACAGAGCGATCCACAACCAGCAGATCGCCCTCCAGAATGCCCGCATCTTTCATGCTGTCACCGGCTGCCCGCACGAAGTAGGTGGCCGCAGGTCGGCTGATGCACAACTGGTTCAGATCCAGCGTGGCCTCAACATAGTCCTGAGCCGGGCTTGGAAAGCCGCAGGAGGCTGGGGAGGCGAAGAGAGGTAACCCGAGAACGGGAGGCTCCTCTGTGGGTCGTAGGAACATGGGCGGCACTCATTAACTGTATATAAATACAGTATACGACGGCATCCATGACCGGATCCAGTTCATCTCATCCAATGTCTGCCTGCGATATGAAACAATGAATTACCGCCGGTGATCTGGGCACTTCCCAGCGGTTCTCGGCTATGGGTGCCTTCAGGTCTTGAGACTGTTGTAGGATAGGCGGGAGATTGGTTTATCCATGCTCAATGGGGGCAACCTCCATTTTGGCGGCCCACACCACATCTTCACCATGCTCAGCCAACATCTCCATTGGTGATTTGCCTTTCAACCAACTATTTGATGCGGTAAACCATGCTGCGATAGACAGTGGCTGACGCTTACCCGCGAATACAGTCAACACTTCCTTCATGACCGGAAGCGGTCGACCATCATTGCCCAAGCCATAGGCAGGGAATAGGTCTCGCCCTTCGTCCAAGACTGCAAATATCAACCCCGCCTTTTTCCACTTGTTGGGCTGAGATGACGGATTAGAGGTTGAAAAACCGGCATTGGTCGCAATCTCTTGAGCGGTTAGCCATCGAGCTGACGTGAGTACCTGTTCACGCAATTGAGCCGGAGTGGTCACATTGAATTTCAGCTTGTGATCCGTCGCGTCAGCATTTGCTAGAACCTGATCCTGTAGCCCAACAATCATGGCGTTCTCACTCTGTGATGCGACTGTTGGCACCGTGCCACCAAACGAGTAATCAACCACAGACCATAGATTTTCTCGGAATGCTCGTCCTTTATCCGGTTGCTACATAAGAAGCTGAAGACACGCCAGCTCAACGGCTTGTGGCAGCAACTCCTTGATGGTTTCCTTCAGAATACGGCTAAGCGATGAGCCGGGGTTAACCACTACAAATAGTGGCGATCCAGTGTCATCCTCGCTGCGCATCTGGCTGCCTGACGTCTGCTGCAGGCTGGCTTCTATCTGGTTCCGGATTGGTCGTTTGGCTAGATATTCCTTGATTCCATCCCGGTCAAGGACCGAGAACAGAGGGGTATGGGGAGCGATTCTTTTCAAGTGCCTACGTCCTTTCGCATTGTGATCGTGTTCAGGGATAGCTTTGGCTACACAAACTTGGGGCATTTCTTTGGTCGATATACTGTCAGATCGTCTCTTTGCAGGTCTCGATTCGCCCGAACCCCGGATTGGGTTCATAGCTCTGTTCGGAGAACATCAGATGGCTTCGGCGCTGTTCCTGAAGATTGGCCAGTGCCTGGAAAAAGCAGGATTCACAGAGATGGACTTCATAGCTTTCGCCATCATGAGTAGAGCCATAACCCCACCTAGCACTGAGCGTTCCGACTTGGGGGCCGTAACCTTCAACGGGTGAGCAGCTTTCTTCACAGACATCGCAGTGGATGTCGCTGACCACATCAACTTCCTGTTTCGTCATTATTTTCATCGGCTAAGTCCTCATTCGATCATCGAAGGTGGTTCCCATTGATGTAGTCAGTACAGGCTACATCTCCAACCAAAGTACCATCACTGGGAATGAACTGATCCGCAGCATAGTGCTTCGGATGTACCCACAACAACCTGAAGTCAGCTCTTTAGTACACACTTTACTTGTGTCTGATGGGGACGGCTCTTCCTCTGTCTGTCTAGCAAACGGCACCGCAACGTACTTCTAGCTCGTCACGGGCGCTAGACAATGCCAAGGGTCAGCCGCCACGCCATGGCGTTATCGCCCCATCTGCCTGAAAACGCGACATGGGTTTCCGTTCAGGGGTGTTTCGCCCGCATAACCTCCGTAAACTATGAGCTAATGCTCTGATCTTGTTCGCCTATCTGCCCGCAAGCGGGGCTGGCTATGGTAAGCTCAGACGCACTTGGCTCAGCCCCTCCGGCCTTGTCCGGCGGTAATAAGGAATCGTATGAAAACCAATATTGCCTCTCTGGCCTCGCTGATCTGGTCGGTCGCCGACCTGTTGCGCGGTGATTTCAAACAGTCCCAGTATGGGCGCATTATTCTTCCCTTTACCGTATTGCGCCGCCTCGAATGCGTGCTGGAAGCCAACAAGCAGAAGGTGCTCGTTGCCGTCGAGAGCACCAAGGCGCTGCCCGAGGTTGCTCGCGACAAGCTGCTGCTCAGCGCCGCGGGCCAGAGCTTCTATAACACCTCCAAACTGACGCTCGATTCGCTGGGTGAAAATCACATTGGCGATAACCTGGATGCCTATGTGCGCGCCTTCTCGACCGATGCCCGCGAGGTGTTCGAGCATTTCAACTTCGAGGCCAGCATCGGCCTGCTCGAAGATGCCAATCTGCTCTACAAGGTGGTGCGCTCGTTTGCCAATGTCGATCTCTCCCCCGAGGCGGTCGATAACTACGACATGGGGCTGGTGTTCGAAGAGCTGATCCGCCGCTTCGCCGAAAGCTCGAACGAGACTGCCGGGGAGCACTTTACCCCGCGCGATATCGTGCGGCTCACCACCTCGCTGGTGTTTGCCAGCGATAACGAAGCCCTGACCAAGCCCGGCGTGGTGCGTTCCATCTATGACCCCACCGCTGGCACCGGCGGCTTTCTCTCCTGCGGCATGGAGTACCTGCATGAGCTCAACCCGGCGGCCCGTCTGGCCACTTTCGGTCAGGAGCTCAACCCCGAGTCTTACGCCATCTGCAAGGCGGACATGCTGATCAAGGGCCAGGACATCAGCCATATCAAGCTGGGGAACACCTTAAGTGACGACCAGTTGCCGTTCGAGCGGTTCGACTACTGCCTCTCCAACCCGCCCTTCGGCGTGGACTGGAAGAAGGTGGAAAAGCAGGTCAGCGATGAACATCAGCGCAAAGGCTTTGAAGGCCGCTTCGGCCCCGGTCTGCCGCGCGTCTCTGACGGCTCCTTGCTGTTTCTGCTGCACCTGATCTCCAAGATGCGCCCGGCCAGTGCCAACAGCGAAGGCTCGCGTATCGGCATTATCCTGAACGGCTCGCCGCTGTTTACTGGCGGCGCCGGTAGTGGTGAAAGCGAGATCCGCCGCTATGTGCTGGAAAATGATCTGCTCGATGCCCTGGTCGCTCTGCCCACCGACATGTTCTACAACACCGGCATTGCCACCTATATCTGGGTGCTCTCCAACCATAAGCCTGCCGAGCGCAAGGGCAAGGTGCTGCTCATCAATGCCAGCGACTTGCACACCCCAATGCGGAAATCCTTGGGCTCCAAGCGCAAACAGTTAAGCGATGAGGCCATCAACCAGATCGTCGCCCTTTATAGCCGCTATGAAGCCAGCCCCATAGCCAAGATCTTCCCGACCTCGGCCTTTGGCTATCGCCGCATCACGGTGGAGCGGCCATTGAAGCTGGCCTTCTATCCGCAGGATGCCGAGCGTCTGGCGGCCCTGCAAGCCGACAAGGGGTGGGAGAAGCTCGACGCCTGTCTGCAAGCGGCCATTCTCGCTGCGCTGCCACAACTGCCGGAACAGCTGCTGTGCCGCGAGCAGTTTAAAAAGCAGCTTAACAAAGCGCTCGCTGATACCAAGCTGCCCGCCCCGGCCTTAAAGCTGCTCATCAATCAGCTTGGTGAGCAGGATGATGCTGCCAAGGTCTGTATAAGCAAGGGCGAGCCGGAGGCCAGCTCCGAGCTGCGCGATTACGAAAACGTGCCGCTGGGTGAAGATATTCACGCCTATCTTGAGCGTGAGGTGCGGCCCCATGTGCCCGATGCCTGGATTGATGTCAGCAAGACCGATCCGCTGGATGGCCAGGTGGGCATAGTCGGTTACGAAATTCCATTTAACCGCCACTTCTACCAATACCAGCCGCCGCGCCCGCTGGCCGAGATTGATGCCGATCTGGATGCGGTCGCCAAGGAGATTATGCAACTGCTGGCCGAGGTGCATTCATGAGTGCCGTAAATCAGTTGGGGAAGTATCAGCCTTATCCTGAATATAAAGATTCAGGCGTGGAGTGGTTGGGTGAGTTACCAGCAGCATGGCAAGTTAAGCGACTTGGACAGTATTTGTTCGAGCGTCGTGAAAAATGTAGTGATAAAGAATATCTTCCATTGTCTGTGACTAAGAATGGAATTGTTCCGCAACTAGATACGGCAGCAAAGTCAGATGCTGGTGATAATAGAAAGCTGGTTCGAAAAGATGATTTTGTAATCAACAGTCGCTCTGATAGAAAAGGTTCGTCAGGTATATCTAATTTAGATGGTTCAGTATCATTAATAAGCATTGTATTGGAACTTAGATCAATTGAACCACAGTTTGTGCATCACTTATTGAGAAGTTACCCCTTCCAGGAAGAATTCTATCGCTTTGGTAAAGGCATAGTTGCCGATCTCTGGAGTACAAACTATTCAGAGATGAAAAATATAAACATACCCATACCCAATATCGAAGAACAACGCACCATCGCCGCCTTCCTCGACTACGAAACGGCCCGTATCGATCAGCTGATCGCCAAGCAGCAGCAATTGATTGAATTGCTGAAAGAAAAGCGTCAGGCGGTGATCTCCCATGCTGTCACCAAGGGGTTAAACCCCAATGCCCCGATGAAAGACTCCGGCGTAGAATGGCTTGGGGAAGTGCCGGAGCATTGGGATGTAATGAAATTTAACCATTGTGCCAACATTCGCAATGGTCAGGTGGATCCAACGGTTAAGCCATATAAAGACTATATACTGATAGCTCCAAATCATATTGAAAGTGGAACAGGTCGTTTACTTGAATTACAAACAGCTGAAGAACAAGGCGCCGACAGTGGGAAATATCTATGTAAAAAAGGCGAGGTTATATATAGCAAAATACGTCCTGCATTAGCAAAAGCCTGTATTAGCCCTAAGGATGATGTAATCTGTAGTGCTGACATGTACCCAATAAATGGGTGCAAAGCATTAGCAAATGATTTCCTTGTCTGGTTTTTGCTATCAGACTGTTTTACTCGATTTGCTGTTAATCAAGCTGATCGAGTCGCCATGCCAAAAATAAATAGGGATGCCTTGGGCGAATGTCGTATTCCTATCCCACCGATAGAAGAGCAAAAAGAAATTATTTCGACGATTGTTTGTAAAATCGAAAAACTAGATCTGTTGATAGCAACAGCGAATAAGGCAATACAGTTCATCCAAGAGCGCCGCATCGCCCTGATTTCCGCCGCCGTGACTGGAAAAATTGATCTGCGTGGCTGGCAACCACCCAAGAGCGAGGTGGCGGCATGAGCTTGCTGGCTGAACTGGACTATCCTGCTCGTTCTCGCCATGCGGTGCTTTCCCCTTGCCGCACTTATCGCTACGCGCTTAGTCGGGTCTGGGCGTCTGACAAGCCTTACGCCCTGTTTATTGGCCTGAACCCGTCCACGGCAGATGAGACACTGGATGATCCAACCATTCGGCGTTGTATTGATTTTGCCAAACGCTGGGGTTACGGCGGCTTGGTGATGGCTAACCTGTTCGCCTATCGGGCGACCGACCCTAGCCAAATGAAAGCGGCTACGGACCCAGTCGGTGTGGCCAATGATGAGTGGCTGATCGAATTAGCCAAATACGCTGGCGTGGTAGTGGCAGCATGGGGCAACCATGGGGCGTTTTTACGGCGTTCATCCCACATTCGTGCCCTGCTGTCTGAACTTCATTATCTGCAACTGAATCAATCGGGTGAGCCTACTCACCCACTGTATCTCAACAGTACCCTGACCCCATTGAGGTGGACAATCTAGGCATGTTCTCGATAGAACGGATGTGGAAGAACAATGGATAACAAAGCTCGGGAAAAGGCGTTTCAAGACCATATCATTGAGCAGTTGGCCGCTTCGGGCTGGCTGGTTGGGCAGTCAGCTCATTACGACCGCGAGCGGGCGCTCTACCCCGAGGATCTGCTCGCCTATGTGCAGCAGAGCCAGCCCGAAGGCTGGGCCAAGTTCTGCAAGACCTATGGCGAGGAGCCGGAGCGTCATCTGCTCAATGCCGCCGTACGGGCTCTGGAAAGCCCTGAGCGTGGTACCCTGTGGCTGTTGCGCAATCAGATTGAGGATCGCGGCCATCGCCTGAGTGTGGCGACCTTCAAGCCGGACCATGATCTCAACCCCGAGCTGACGGCCCGCTATGCCATGAATCGTCTGCGGGTAGTGCCTGAGCTCATCTACAGCCCCCACGGCTACGACGGGCGGCTCGATTTGACGCTGTTTTTAAACGGCCTGCCGATCGCGACGCTGGAGCTGAAATCCTGCTTTAAGCAGAGCCTGGAAAACGCCAAGCAGCAGTACCGCAAGGACCGACCGCTAAAAACAGCCGGCAAGGTGGAGCCGCTGCTGGCCTTCCGGCGCGGCGCCCTGGTCCATTTTGCGGTGAACCAGTTCGAGGTGGCGATGACCACCAAGCTCGCTGGCGAGAGCACCTACTTTCTGCCCTTTAACCGCGGCACACGAGACGGCGGAGCCGGTAATGATCAGCCTGAAACTGGCTATGGCACCGAATATCTGTGGCAGGAAATACTGCAACCGGAAGCCTTGCTGAAAATCCTCGCCCGCTACATGCATCTGCATGTGCAGCATGAAGAGGACGATCTGGGGCGCATCAAGAAGAAAGAGAGCCTGATCTTCCCCCGTTATCACCAGTGGAATGTGGTTGAGAGCCTGCTGGGCGCCGTGCGCCACGAAGGCAGTGGCCAGAAGTATCTGATCCAGCACTCCGCTGGCTCCGGCAAATCCAACTCCATCGCCTGGCTGACCCATCAGCTCGCCTCGTTGCGACAAGGCGGCCAGAAGCAGTTTGATTCGGTGATCGTCATTACCGACCGCACCGTGCTCGATAGCCAGTTGCAGGAGACCATTGCCCAGTTTGAACATGCCGATGGCGTCATCTCCCGCATCAACCGCGAAGAGGGGGACGGCAGCAAGTCGGCCCAGCTGGCTGGCGCCCTCACCTTGGGTACGCCGATCATCATCGTCACCATCCAGACCTTCCCATTTGTGCTCAAGGCCATCCAGGAAACCACCACCCTGAAGGGGTGCCGCTTTGCCGTGGTGGCCGACGAGGCCCACTCCAGCCAAACCGGCAAGACAGCCCGCCAGTTGCGGGAAGTGCTGATGGCCGAGCAGCTGGATGACGAGGAGGATCTCTCGACCGAAGATGTTATCAACCTGACCCTGGCCGCCCGTGCAGGTAGCGCCAATATCAGCTACTTTGCCTTTACCGCGACACCCAAGGCCAAGACGCTGGAGCTGTTCGGTCGCAGGCCTAAGCCGAACATGCCGAGCAGCGATGACAACAAGCCGGAACCGTTCCACGTCTACACCATGCGCCAGGCCATCGAAGAGGGCTTTATTCTTGATGTGCTGAAGAACTACACCAGTTATCGGCTGGCCTACAAGCTGGCGATGGACAGCGAAGAGGCCGACAAGGAAGTCGACAGCAAGCGGGCCAAGCGCAAGCTCTCGCAATGGGTACGGTTGCACCCGCACAACATAGGCCAGAAGGTGCAGGTGATCATCGAACACTTCCGCCAGAACGTGGCTCCTCTGCTGGCCGGGCAAGCCAAGGCGATGGTGGTCACCAGCAGCCGGATGGAAGCAGTGCGCTACAAGCTGGCGTTCGACAAGTACGTGCAGGAGCAAAAATACCGGGGCATCCGTGCCATGGTGGCCTTCTCGGGAGAGATCGAGGACGACGGCCAGAGCTTCAATGAGCGCAACATGAACCCTGAGCTGAATGGGCGCGACATGCGCAAAGCGTTCGACACCCAGGATTATCAGGTGATGCTGGTTGCCAACAAGTTCCAGACCGGCTTCGACCAGCCCAAGCTGTGCGCCATGTATGTGGACAAGAAGCTGACGGGCGTGGACTGCATCCAGACCCTCTCGCGGCTGAACCGGACGTGTCCGGGCAAGACCTCCACCTTCGTGCTGGATTTCGTCAACGATCCGCAGGATGTGCTGGAGGAGTTCCAGAAGTATTACGAGACGGCAGAGCTGGAAACCGTGTCGGATCCCAACTTGGTCTATGACCTGTTCCACAAGCTCAAGAGCACCGGCATCTTCACCTGGAATGAGGTGGTGGCCTTTACCGATGCCTATTTCGACCCGAAACGGGGCCAGGAAGCCATGCTGGGTTATATCAAACCGGCAGTCGACCGCTTCAGCAAACGCTATGGCTTCACCACGGAGACCATCCGCGAGTGTCGGCGCATGTTGAAACTGGTTGAACAGGGCGGCTCGGCCACCGACAAGGCCAATGCCGAACGTCGCCTCAAAGAAGCGGGTGAAGCCCGCTCCGAGCTCGACATCTTCAAGAAAGACCTCAACGGCTATGTGCGCTTCTACGAGTTCGTCTCGCAGATCACAGCTTTTGATGACTACGAGATGGAGCGGCTGTGTGTCTTTGCCCGCCACCTGTTGCCGCTATTGCGTCAGGAGATCCTCGAAGAGGACGAGATCGACCTCTCCGCCGTGATGCTGACCCACTACAACCTCAAGGCCAAGCGCACCCAGGATCTAAAGCTCAAGGAGGATGCCGAAGGCTATGGTTTGCAGGGCATCTCGGCGCTGGGTAGTGCCGCCCCGAAGGAGGAGAAGAAAGACTTCATCTCCGAACTGCTGGCGCGGATGAACGACCTGTTCGGTGTCGAAGTAACAGAGGGCGACAAGCTCGACTGGCTGCACGGCATGGCCAGTAAGCTCAGTGAAAACGAGACACTGATGGAGCAGGTCAACAACAATGACCGCGACGCCATCATGCTGGGTGACTACCCCAAGGCCGTGGATGAAGCGGTGATCGCACGCATGGACACCCAACAAGGCATGTCGCTGGATTACCTCTCCGCCCCAGAGAAAGCCGTAGCCCTGCAACACCTGTTGCTGGATCTGCTGCTCAAAGGGATTGGGGGATGGCGAGACAACGCCGCCAAATAGCAATCGATTAGGAGGAGGCTTCGCGGCGGCCTCCGTCCTCTCACACCACCGTACGTGCAGTTTATACAAAGCCGCTTAGTTGTGCAGGAACAACTGGACAGTCATTACATGGCTATCTCCGGGTTTTATGAGTTGTTCGGAAGTTACCTAAATAACCGTTCCGAAATGTAGATCACTTATCCGCGAAAGAAGGGAACTCGGCGTCGTTTGTGCGATCTGATTAATCGCCAAACCAATCAAACGACAAACGAGCTGAGCCCGAAATGATACTAACACTCCCCGACCATGATGAGCGACGCCGGATCATCAACAAGATGCACCGGACTAAAGATAAAGATCTCTGCCGGAGGCTCAACGCCATCTTGCTCCTTACTGACGGGCACAGTGTCTCGGCGGTTTCTCGCCTCACTGCCGCCGCCCGGTCATCGATCAATCGCTGGGTGAACTGGTACACCTTGTACGGTCTGGAGGGGCTTGAGAGCGAGCCTCGGGGGCGCAAGCCGGTGCTGCCATTTGCTCACATCTCGGGTCTATTACAGCTGTTGATCCAGTTCTCTCCACAGGAGCTCGGATATCAGCGCTCGCGTTGGAGTACCGAACTGATGGCGCTTGAACTCAAACGGCGTTGGCGCCTGACATTGCATGCTTCAACCATACGGCGCTGGCTCCCCAGGTTAGGGATTGTCTGGCGTCGGGCCGCGCCCACTTTGCACATCCGCGATCCCCATAAAGAGCGGAAAATGGCCGCCATCAATGAGGCCTTGGGACGCTGCAGTGCGGACCATCCGGTGTTCTATGAAGATGAAGTGGATATTCACCTCAATCCCAAGCTGGGGGCGGACTGGATGCTGCGAGGGCAGCAGAAGAAAGTGGCGACGCCGGGCCAGAATCGCAAACATTACCTCGCAGGCGCCCTGCACGCCGGAACCGGTAACGTGACCTATGTGGCAAGCGATAGCAAAGACACGGACTTGTTTTTGTCACTGCTCCAGACACTAAAGCGGACTTATCGGCGCGCCAGGAGCATCACGCTGATCCTGGATAACTACATTATCCACAAGAGCAAAAAAGCACAGTGCTGGCTGGCAAAAAATCCGAAGTTCATCGTGCTGTATCAGCCGGTATATTCCCCGTGGGTGAACCAGATTGAGCGGCTGTGGCATGCCCTCCATGAAACGATCACCCGGAACCACCAATGCCGCACATTGGGTGAATTATTACGTCGCGTGTTCTACTTCCTGGAGCATGCCGCCCCGTTCCCCGGTAACGGACATGGGCTTATGCAACTGGAGCGCTATTAGGATCTAATGAAATGGACACCTCCCCATAACGGTTTCATTGAACCATGCTGTCAGTGCAGACCAACAGCAAAAATGAAGAGGTGCCC
>NZ_BAAGVN010000039.1:0-1346 GCF_054780855.1 Pseudaeromonas pectinilytica | reverse complement strand
CTAAAAAAAGCAAGTTGGGATGACAATTATCGGGCACAGCTATTCTTTGGTTAAAAGTTCATCAAAGTGTGCTCCCGCCCTGCGCAGGGGGGGAGTTTGATTTTCGAGAAACCATCTGCAACGGGAGTTCATGATATTACATTTACGGTAACGAGCTATTATGGAGGTTTAGGGAAGGTGCGAATAAGCGGGGAAATTCTTCTCGGCTGACTCAGTCATTTCATTTTTTCCTGTTTGAGCCGTTTTTTCTCCCGTAAATGCCTTGAATCAGCCCATTTAGACCGTTTCTTCGCCATTTCAGGCGTTATTCCCAGTTTTTAGTGCGATCTCTCCCACTGACGTATCATCTGGTCCACCCGAAACAGGTTGGCCAGGGTGAATAACATCGCTAGTTGGTTATCGTTTTTCAGCAGCCCCCTTGTATCTGGCTTTCACGAAGCCGAACTGCCGCTTGATGATGCGAAACGGATGTTCCACTTTGGCCCGGATGCTCGCCTTCATGTATTCGATGTTGATGGCTGTTTTGTTCTTGCGTGGATGCTGTTTCAAGGTTCTTACCTTGCCGGGTCGCTCGGCGATCAGCCAGTCCACATCCACCTCGGCCAGCTCTTCGCGCTGGCGCGCGCCTTGGTATCCGGCATCGGCTGAGACAAATTGCTCCTTACCGTGCAGCAGGTTACCCAACTGGTTGAGGTCATGCACATTGGCCGCTGTGGTGACCAGACTGTGGGTCAGGCCACTCTTGGCATCGACACCGATGTGGGCCTTCATGCCAAAGTGCCACTGATNTGGCGGGCCAGTTGATGCTGCTCCAGCAGGTGGCGGAAATTCATGATGGTGGTGCGGTCCGGCAAGGCGCTATCCAGGGATAACCGCGCAAACAGACGCATGGAGGCGATTTCGTACAGAGCATCTTCCATCGCGCCATCGCTCAGGTTGTACCAGTGCTGCAGACAGTGAATGCGCAGCATGGTTTCCAGCGGATAGGGCCGACGACCATTCCCAGCCTTGGGATAAAACGGCTCGATGACTTCCACCATGTTTTGCCATGGCAGGATCTGCTCCATGCGGGAGAGGAAAATCTCTTTTCTGGTCTGACGGCGCTTACTGCTGAATTCACTGTCGGCGAAGGTGAGCTGATGACTCATGATGAACCCTGTTTCATGGCTCCAGATGACAAACATGATCTCATATCAGGGACTTGTTCGCACCTTCCTTAGAAAAAACCACAACGAGTAAATCGTTGCTGGTGGTTGGTCATGACACAGGGCGAACGCATGAGTGTCTAGTTTTTGAGCGATACGGATAATCCGGCAATCAGCACCTTCTCCAAGTGTTCTGTTTTC
>NZ_BAAGVN010000038.1:0-11670 GCF_054780855.1 Pseudaeromonas pectinilytica | reverse complement strand
CGGATTGTCGGCCATTTCTCCGTCAACTCTGGCGGTAATTTGGCTTTTAATTGAAACACATAGCGCTCTTCCTGGCGGCCATGCCCACTCTCTTTGTGCTCGACGACAATCTTCTCTTTCTGGGCATCAAACAGTGCCTGGAATTGTGATTGAACGGCTTGATACAACTTCGGTTGGTTCTTTTTTACCTGTACCACCACATGAGCCTTCTTCTCGCTGATTTTTTCCAGTGTGTCTCTCTGACAATGCAGGGCATCAAGCGTGACAACGGCACCTTTGAGTTCAAGAATGTCTAACATCTCTTTGACGGTTTCGATTTCCCCCTTCTTGTTAGGGGTTGCTTTCTGGCTTAACACCAGCCCATTTTCGGTATCGTAGGCCGTGACCAACTGCAGAGCATCCTTGGCATTCCCCCGAAAGGAGCCGCGTAACACCTTGCCATCAAAGGCAATGAGGGGTTTGCCCTGATGAGTGCGCTGTTCATTAACCCAGCACAGCAATGCTTCGAGCAGGGAATCGATGACAATGCAGCGCAGAATGCGGGCAATGNATTCCAGCCCTCGGCACCACTCATGATGGCACTGATGACAAGGAACATGACATCAACCAGGTTATGTTTACGATTGATCTCAGAGCGAGTTTCTTCGACAAGGGTAAGGTGTTCAATCAACGTCATAGCGCGTGCCTCCTGCATGGAGACTCGATTAGATCACAGACGATCTGCCTGTTCAAATTTCATTAACAAAGTGCGATCCCGCCCTGCCCTTGTTATGACGATTGGCATGGCTACCGCAGGGGCTTGCGGCCACCCTATGCCCTGCATCGCACTACGATTCATCTGACCCTCAATAGCAGAGTATTCAAAATTGTCATGGCGGTTTGTGCGTCAAATCAAACAGCGCCGGATTAAAGTAACTTCGGGTGAGTAAATCAGAGGTGGAGTCGGATGAAGATGGCTTTTGCTTGTGGATTGTCCCGTAGAAACCCGAAGCCGTCTGTCGGGCCGAGTGCAGGGGGGAATGGAGTCGGTGCGCGGTCAGGATGACCGTAAGAGGGAGCGTCACGCCATGGATGGCGTGTGGCTCCCGGCCGATGGAGAGCCGCCCGGAACTCGGAGTCTTCCCGGCAGTCGGCATAAACCCGAGCCCGGGATTGCCAAGGGGGAGGCTTTTTCCCCCTTGGCCCGCCGCCGTTCGCCCGAGGTGAACAGATCGGCAGCATCTACCAGGCGGAACCGGATCAAACCGAATCGTCGGATTTGCACAATGAAAAGAGCCCTATCTTTCGATAGGGCTCTTTTCATTTATTTGGCGGTGAGGGAGGGATGATGCGCTGTCGCGCCCCCTGCGGGCCATCGCTACGCGATGTTGTCTCGCTGCGCTCGGCTCGAACCCACGAGGGCTTTCACCCTCCCTCCGCGGGAATTGCAGATACAAAAAGAGCCGCATTGCTGCAGCTCTTCTTTCAAGATGGCGGTGAGGGAGGGATTCGAACCCTCGATTTTTCACAAAAAAGCCAAATTAACTCTTTAAAATCAATTGCTTACGATGAAAATCCATCTAACTTAATTGATGCGATTGTTCCACCTGATTGATAACAAATATAGGTGAATATCGATAAATGTCAATATGCATGTTCAAAGACTCAAAACAGTCGGTTTTGATGACATCAAGGGGCTGGTTTGCTATTAGAAATGACTTCCTGAACAGCCTGATTGGAAGGCGGATAGCGGATAGCGGATAGCGGATAGCGGATAGCGGATAGCGGATAGCGGATAGCGGATAGCGTTAAACTAAACCAAGGCGAAATGTAGTGGTCAAGTAAAACTGTCCACGGTTTTATAAACAGCCAAATACAGCTGCTCATATCTGACATCTACAGCCGCAAAGGGAAAGGCTGAGAAGTACATGAGCAAGAGTCTGGTGAAGAAGAAGCAGCATTACTACTGTAACGGAGCATCATTCTGGAAGCAGCCGCTAGTCTTGCACTTGGAAAATGGCGCACCAATGAAGTCGGTGACGTTACTGACCAAGATGCATGACCTGGGTATAACTACCTCGTGAGGACGGCTTCAACAGTCTGGCAGCACCCAAGAAATGTTATAGCTTGGTGTAACGAAGAGCATCGGCATACCCGCTTCGTCACACCAAGTGAAATAGCGTGGCAAGCTGTTAGACTGCTTACAGATCAGTGCCATGAAGTTGAATCCAGAGCGTCCTAACCAGAACAAAAATAGGTTTAGGAGACACCTTTCTTGAAATACACCGTATGCAAGTACTTCAATGATCAGACAACAGATATTTAGCTGGAGATCTCTAAATTGTAATGTCCAGGGTAATTCACCAGTGCATTAAGAGCATCTTTAGGTATCAGGCGGAAAAACTCCTTTCTGTGATTGACGAGATTCACCCGGCGATTTTTAAATTGGTCATGGAAAAACTTTTCCAGTGTCGGTGCATCATCAGTGTAGATAAATGCATGCACAGTGAAGAAATCGGGTACAGAAGCGTCACCTAGCTCTTTGACCCTATCATTGGGATCCAGGCGTCTAGTCATGCCAATCTTGCAGACTCCCTCCCCAAATGAAACCACATTTGAGATGATGTACACGTAACCTGCACGTGTTTGCTGGGCCAAAGACATCGCCCTCACCTCTTTCGCTCTTAACATCTCCAGCTCTTTTTGGTGAAGAGCCAGTTTCATTTTCTGAGCGTCTGTAGCTTCACTAATTTTCATTAATTCCTGTTTAACAAGATTCTCCATTCGGACCCGATCACGCTCAGCCTTCTCAAGTTCCTTTTTAACGCGTTCTTCATCACGCTCTTCTTCCCGAATCCGCTGGCGCTCCTCTCTTTCCTCTTCTTTAATATCGGCCTTTAATTGTTTAATCTCATAATTTAGGCGCAGTTCAAGCACCTTAAGATCCAGATAGTTCCTCTCCAGGAAAATTTTGACCAGCTTGCTCTCATCATTAATCTCTTGGAACTTGTTTTGGACGCGAGCTATGAGACGATTGATGTTATTCCACTCTACCGCAGCTATGGCGGCCATCACCTCATTGTCCAGGCATCTGATACGCAACCTGATTTCACGGTTGATAAATGTCTTGGCAGCGCCTTTGCGGCCATTTATTGCAATGTCTGAAGGTAAGCGAGATATGCAAGCACGTTTTGAACTTATGATCGCCTTGGCTTTATCCTTCACCTTCTCTAGCTCCGACTCAAGAAAAGCAACGTCCCGAGTGTCGTGAAGGGGCTTATAACTGTTTACATCTATGGAGCCTATCCCAACGTCGTAGGTACTAATAATGCGCTCAAAGTTTTGAAGGGTGTTGCGTCTATCTTTGTACTTCTCCTGTAAGTTAGAGTATGTATTAGAGAGTTTGAACACCTCCGCTTTTAACGTATCGACAGGTCTGTAGCTCATCATTAGCATATCGAACTGTGCCTGAAGTTTCTTGCGGTATAGCGCACTGACGATCAGAGCAACCAAGGCGGTGATGAGGATTAATGATGTGAAGGCAATATTCATGGTTTATCTTTCCCTTATATTGATTCTGGAAGATCAACGGAGGCTGCGCTGTGACTACGGCGCATTCCGAACATTGCTTCCCTCATCAGCTCTGATTCCCTGTACTCTCTGGCATCACATTCGTAATACCAAGATGACTTGATGCCCATATTATCCATAACAGCCTTTACTTCTTCCGGGGAGACTAGGAAAAATTCCTTGCGGTGATTATCTTTGTTGACACGCTTAGAGATGAATGCATTGTGTATGGCCTTTTCTAGCCTTGGGGCGTCTTCCACAAAAGCCAGTGTGTGCACATCAAAGCGGTATGGGACACTTGCATCACCAAGTTCAACCACTCTGTCCATTGGCTCTAGGCGTCGCGTCATCCCTATCTTGCATACACCTTCTCCAAAACTTCCAATATTGGAAATGACATATATATAGCCTGCTCGGGTAATTTGGGCCTGGGAGGTGGCACGTTCAAATTGTGCTTCGAGCTTCCGCTTGTCATCTTCAATTTTCTCGATCTTTAATTCCAACCTCGCTAGATCATCTCCAGCAATCTGCTTTGCCAATTTACGAGCCATCTCGAGTTCTGCGGAGCAATTTTCCAGCTGATTTTCAATCTCATCCTCCTCGTACTCGTCGTTATCTGACATCCGCCCAAGCTTTTTGTTTTGCTCTCGAAGGATTGCTTTTTGCTTTTTCCTAGCTTCGTTCTCTTCATGCTTTCGCTCAAGGTCAGAATGCCAGATTTTGAGTTCATCCTCTTTCACGGAAAGGTATTCTGAGGAAATCGTCACATTGACTGTTTCTGCCAATTGTTCCAGTGCTTTCAAACTCGTTCTGAGCTTGTTTATCGCGACATCGTAGCTACTGTGGCGCATCTTATCCCTAGCCATATCAAATTCGGCGTTGAATGCGCTAATCATCAATTTATTGTAGGTTTTTATCAGTACTTGTCCGTCTGATTTGCTGCCAAACCACTCCCAGTTTGACATGGACCTTGTTGCACGTTGACTAGTGATGAGGTTGTGTTGCTTTTCACGAATCTTTCGGATGGCAGACTTTAGGCTTTCATCGTCATCGATTTTAAAATTTGGCGGAGGTAGGCCAGCCTTGATTTGGCTCATTTGCACCTCAGCTCTATCATAAGCTTGACGTAGCTTCGATAATACAGCATTGCCATTTTCAATCTTTTCCGAAATAGACAACTTGTCCTTCTCTAACGCTTCAATGAGTACTGAAACTGGATTTATCGCCATTTCTTGCGACATGGTGACAATTTTTCTTTTAAGAGATAAAGTTCGATAATATATAACCATTGCTGTTACAAGCATCACAAGAGAAATTAACTCAATAAAGAAAATCTGCTGACTTGAGGAGATGTCCAATTTAATATCCTATCTATTATACCAAAACCAAACAAATACAATTTTCACGGCTTTTATTTTTAGCCAAATGAGCAATCTACGTTAAGACTTTCGCTAGGAAACGTTGCCAATTTTCTAGGCTGTCATTCTCTTCTTCAAGCACAGAGATGCGACGCTTTGGCGTTTGAGTTCATCTTACTCGAGTAACCTACCTTCAGGTTTCGGGGCTTTCTTGGAGGGAGGGCGGCATTCCAAATTTTACTTCACGATACTCTTTGCGCCAACGGGACAACATGAAGGGATGAATGTCCAGAGTTTGTGCGACTTCTTTGACGGAACGAGCCGGATCATGGCTCCAGCGCACGGCCTTAAACTTGAACTCGGTAGTGTATTTGTGAGTCCGTATTCCGGTGATGTAAGCAGGCATCATTGACCTCAATTTCGGTTAGTGATGCGAGTCCACTAAAGCTGGGGGAGTCCAACGCGTAGTTGATTGATTTATTAGGTACGTTCGCGTTTTTTTGCTCTGATCCCAAACAATGCGAAAGTCTCGAAACGATGGCCTAGTAATTTTTATTATTACGCTTTTATCTCCGATTTTATAGGATGAGGTAATATCGGAGAACTGTAATTCGGACTTACAACCTATATAAACATCTTTAAGAACCATATCTTCACTGAAACTCTCAAAGAGAAAGCTGCCATCATTTATTTGGCTGTGATCAAAATATATTATCAGCCATCTCTATTGCTCATAGTGACAGCAGGGCGAGAGCATGCTTCGTATCATTTTTACTCATCAGGTGCATGACGTCGTTAAAAATCCCGCTGGAAAATCAATTTCTCAGCTGACTTATGAAATCTAGCGCGCCATTTTTGAGTAAAAATCATCCAAAATTAATGTGTGATCCCGCCCTGCCCTTGGCAGGGCGGGATCTGTTCTAACTTTTTCAGACGCTGCTCTCACAAAACATCCATAGCTGCATATAAAAGATGGGATGTGCTAAATCATGCTGAGCTTGTATCCTTTCTATTTAGCAAATTGAATACCATGGCAGTGCATGTAGCCAGTTTGCCACCTTAAATAGCAATCTATATTCGTTTGTTAATTTGTCATTTCACGCGGGATGGCCTAGTGACACAAATATGCGTTCATCGTTACTGTTGCTGCATTGCCATTGGCAGACACTTCAGTACCGGTGATTACAATAGCATTAGCACCTAATTTCATAGCCTCATTAGCTGCATTTTCTCTTGCTAGTGCAACATTTTTATCTACGGTAAGACTAAACACTTCAGACCCAGATACAGTGTCAATCAACTTACAATCTTCAGATTGTTTTGCATCAATGACTTTAATTGGAAGTGATGATGATGAGCTGGATGAACAAGCGGATAATAACAGTGCTGATAGCGTGATGGTAATGAATCTCATATTGACTCCAGTTAGTGTATGTTCTTGAATATTAATAACCAAGATTTTGCATGCATTTGTCACGAGCAGCACTGCCTTTGTTCATTATCTCATCATCCCCCAAGCCTTGAGACATTGCCAAACTAATCGCCGAATTTATCTCTTTGGAGCAGGACTCCAAATCCGATTCGACTTTTAATGTCCTAGCTGCCTGATCATTGGTTTGGTAATCAGAGCATATAGAGTTTATCTTTATCATCCACGCATTCATATTTTCAGTTGTACCAGTACTATTTTGATATCTATTTTTTATAGTATGACATTCATTAATAACTGTGCTGATAAGCTCAGTTTTACCTTGCTCTTTGATCATTAAAGATGATAGTGCTAATTTTGCAACATCTCCTTTCATTTCGATTTCGGTATTATATCCATCACTGTTGGCAAGCAATGGCATTGAAGAACAAAAAAAGGCAACCAATATAAAAACAAATCTACACATTGTATAGTATCCTTAGATTTAGATTAGCATATTAATGTTATAATCACATGCTTAGTGAACACGGTGTGTTGTAATTAAAGTTTGTTTTGTAATGCATATATTTCGCACACACTAAATGCGGCTTCATGATTTTATGTGGAGCTGAAGACCTTGCTAATAGTTTGATTTAAAATACATGTCACTACAAATAAAATATATTACTGCTGTTTTTTACATTTGTACACGGATGCTGTTACATCCACAACGTGCCCGTTACCTGTTATATCTGTATCCTCAATTACCATGGCATTTCCACCAAGAGATATTGCTTGTGATGCCAAATCAAATTGTGCTTGTTGTACCTTTGTGTTTACTGAATTAAATGCATTTGTTTTATTTATGGCCATTTGCTGAATGAATTCACACTTTTCTGCCATATGTGATGGAATCACCTTTATTGGAAGTTTCTCCGTTGTCGCTGTTGATGTCGCGCAACCAGTAGCGCAGGCTAATAGGGTAATTGTGAGTGCAAGTTTAAACATCTTTCGTTCTCCTGTTTTTATTTCATAATGTTGGCGCTTGTGCGATACGATTTTTCATAACTTTTACTTGTGGGGCAGCGTAGCTGTTCCATGCCAAGTTTTTGTTATAATTTTACAATAGTAATGACTCAATGTTGGTGATAAACCTATCTCTCTTTCTTTCCCATGTCGTTTGCGACAGCTTCGAAGGAATACCAAATAGTTGTTCAACTTTTTCTTTTAGAAGATTTAGTTTTAGTGACTCGTTAATTTTAAGTCCTTGAGTTAATGGAATAACACCCTTGATATCATCGTAGTCAAATGGAGGAATTAAAATAGGTATATGTTCTTTAGATAAAACCCAGGTTGCTCCCATTTCGCATAAACATACTGGGCTATTCATAAATTGGTCAGACAATATAAAAAACACAAGAGAGTTATCAGATAATTCACTTTTTATTGCATTTAAAAAATCATCACCAATTGTAATTCCGTAACCGTCAACTGACGTGCAGAAAATTTGTGTGGAATCTAAGCCAATAGTTTCTAATAAATCGACAATTTCTGTCACAAATTGAGAGTCTTTTGTTGAGTGACTAATAAAAACCTTAGAAACATCAGAGGTTGTTTGCTTTTCCAAATTTTCTTCACTTGTATTTATGCTTTCTTTGAGTTCTTCGATATATTCATGAATTGCTGTCATTAATATTTTGAAACTTGCATCAAAAGCATTTTTATCGGCAATCTTCTTTTCATAATCTTGTCTATTATCAAAGCTTATTCGACTTGAAAAGAATTTTAAATTGTAAAAATGACCTATTTGTATCGAGCCATTGCCATAAATTGATATAAGTGTTCTTTCAACTAAATTTTTCCAACTTTTAAATTCAGGATTATTGTGATGCTTTTCTTTTACTGTATCAGATTTTTCAATTAGTTTATTGAGCAGTTTCAATTTATTTTGATTATCCAATACAAATCTCCAAAAATTATAACGATTTATTATCCTGAACAAATCCACATAAGAACGCTGAGTTGTGCTTTTTAGTCAGCATTCGCAAGCCGTTGCATGAATCGAACCCCATTTGCTATCAAACTGATACGTCGTGTTTTTTGTATTTATAATCGGCAAAGGCGGAAAATGACCGCCTAGCGTGACATAAGCCCTTCTCGAATCTCATCTTCTGCTGCTCTAGACATGATAGCTAGATGCACCAAAATGGCCCATTAGAAGACAGATCCTGTGTGGATCATAACTAGAGACATTTGATAGTGTTAGCTACCGCAGGGTCGTGTCATTGCACCCACGCATGATTGCCGTTCAGGTCTCTACATGAAGGCTTTTTGAGTCTCTATCCTACTCTTCCCTGTTTTTGTTGAAAATCCTTTTTTCTTGCATGGTACACAAAAACATACTCTTTTTGTGTACCAGGTGATGAACGTATGCATTGAGCAATCTTCGCAAGATACTGTGAAAAACTAATGACATACGCTCAATACACCTCGCTGAACTCGGTCATACACCGTGCCCAGGCAGTGAATTTTCAAGCAGCAGATTGTGAATTGAAATAGCGACGCAGCGATATTTAATTCCAGCTGAAAACCACCTCAACAGAACAACAATACTGCACCCAGCCTACCAAGGCTGAAATTGATTCCTCGCCATTAAAGTTGGCAGGCAAATATAATACTGATGTTCTTTCCATTTCACACCACTAATGTAATCTAAATGATAGGTTATAGCTCGATAGATAACACTGGCTTAATTGAGTAACACTCGCAATTACATCGAAAACAGATATCACATAGTAAACCAGAAACAAAATAATTATTCCATGACCAAGCTTTGCTTAAATCATCCATCAGTCTGCCGTTCAGAATTGATTTTATGTTCAAATTGAGAGGGTATACGCTTTAATGCTGATTTAATATTGGAATATTCTTTCTTCGTAGTAGCATTAAAACCGATCGATTAATTAGAGCAAGCCCGAGCCTGTGCATTTTATGAACATTATCAGTATAACTTAACCAACTCACGACTACAGTGACTTGTTTTATCACTGGCTGTAGCACTCACATCCCTATATTGTGAACGTTTAAACGGTGGTAGTAGCTCTAATTGTCTATTCATTAACAGCCTAATGAACTTACTCGGGAATGATAACGAGCCCTTGTGGTCTTAGAGCCTGGTGGCAATAACCTGCCCCTCCGAGTACTGTTGCTACTTGCTGTTTCTGTTGACGTTTCTGCTTTCTGAGCTTACTTTTCAGATCGTTCACCGACACATTGCATAAATTTGCAACATGTACCTTAGAACATGCATGGTTTAATGCATTCAATGGATAGCGGATATTCCCTTTTATAATATCGCGACAGCATTCACATTTTTCATTTTGGCTCAGCACAAAAATTCTATTTGAATCGTACATGCCATCAGGAAGTAATTTTCCAGAATTCCGCTTTTTAAATAACTTCACTGCCATTATTAGTCTTTTATCATAATCATTTACCATAACTCACCCGCAACTTAATTTAAATCTAGAATAACGTTGCAGGTTTTATTTTTCAATAACAATTTACATCTCAGCTAAATACTATTATTTCCAATAATGCCGTAAGGTCGATAACCATATTAAATCTAATCTCGGTTACACCATCATACTAATCGATATAATTCACAGGACGCTCTTGGTTGAATTCTGAACCCCAGGTGCCACCCTTGTATTCCTTTAGTAGTCAAAATCGCTTCTATAGTGTTTTTATTAATCGTAATGCTATAGAGCATATGGTGCTCACAGCATAAGTTCAGAATTTAATCGCCATTTCTCTTTTTTCTTTTAAAAAATTAAGGAGAAGATATTTATCTAATTTATTTTAAATTTAACATTGACAGATATATTATGTTCATGATAGTTTCTTTAATGTGTGTAATTTATATTAAAATATAACTCTTTTTTATTTATGTCCATTTCTTTATATATTTAATAAGTTTTTACCTAAAACACCCCCCTCCAGCTCTTAAACCAGTGGTTTAATCTTCGCGGAACGCGGTCTTTTAAAAGATTTTTTTGTATACAAATAAAACAGGCGTATATCTTTTTTTTTGAATAAACCACTGTTTCCCTGAAATGTATCCATATGATTTTTAAGAGGTTTTTCAACTTTAATGCAGTTAAGGGGGGGTGCGCTATGGCAAGGTCCGAAGTAATGACACCGGCCTTTGATTGGGAAATTTAGCGCAGTGGGGGCAATATAGACACACATACACGAGCCGAAAACCGGAACTATCTACACTCTGTAAGTAAGCGCCCTTGAATCGGCATCTTTTTTTCCCAAAATCAGCTCGTCACACTCGAAATCCATTACCTCTTCGCTGGATTTTCACTATGACCACTCAAGAACGTGCTGATTTTTGGCGACAGCAGATCACCGCCTGGCTTGACTCCGGCCTCTCCGGCCACGCCTTTTGCAAAAGCCAGGCACTGGTCTATCACCAGTTTGCTTACTGGCGCAAAAAGCTCGAACAGCCTGTAGACTCGGACTCTCTTCCTGGCTTTGTCAGAGTAGCCATGCCTGCTCCTGTCACGAACGAAGTCGGCTTGACGCTCACCTTACCCAACGGGATCACTCTCTCCAGGTTACATCCGGGCAATATCGATTTGCTCGGCGCTATCATGAGGCAGTTGTAATGCGCCCTCGTTACTTGCGTCCGGCACTGACCATGCCGCAGATCTACCTCTATCGGGCTCCTATCGATTTTCGTAAACAGGCCCACGGCCTGGCGGCCGACCTGCTACTCGTTGCTGGAGACAGCCAAAGCCAATGACCTGGAGCCATCAGCGTATATCAATTATGTGCTGGCGCAGATCGGCGAGGCCGATAGCCTGGAAAAACTCGAAGCCCTGCTACCCTGGAACGTCCCGCTGGAGCCCATTGCAAAAAAAGTGGCGCAATACAACGAAGGCAAGTAGGTCGATTTAGCGGCGCTTACAGTGCATCGTGCTGTGCAATGGTTTTTAGTAAATAGTCCTCGGATTCGAACGTGGTCATTAGTGAGCGCCTAACGCTTACCATAAACTGCGCGAGGTACGAGCGTCGGAATTAATGGCGTTGTTATGCACCACCTTCAACCTCTCGCAATATTTCTACCCTTGGCACTAGCCAATCCATAACTGGCTGCACAAAGCCCTCCCATTCAGCTGTATTTGAGAAAATTTCAGCGATTCGGGAGAGGCCGACCCGTTCATCCATGCCAAGTCTGATTAAAATATCGCTTAGGTAATGATGGTTGGCTAATAACATCATGTCGATCGGCCAATAACATCATGCCGATCACTATTTTTCTGCCCGCGTTTATAGCGTCTTTCT
>NZ_BAAGVN010000037.1:0-5722 GCF_054780855.1 Pseudaeromonas pectinilytica | reverse complement strand
CAGGCTCTGCTGTCTGAATGAACAATATTTGTTCGAATGTATGGGGTTGTTCAAAGTATAAACACTGATGCGTCAGCCCTGCTCCACGGCATAAGAAAAAATCAGCACTGCCACAATTAAGTGCTTATTATTCATCTGAATTACGGCACGCAGCAGGCAGAATAATAACATCACCACCAGAACATCGCCGATAAATGGACGGATCAGGGTATCGTGAACCCAGAGGGCGATGGCCAATTCCACACCAAATAGCAGAACAGCCAGTAGCGCATAATGTTTGTTGAAACCAATAGCCATATATTTCTCGTGATATATCCAGTGTTAGGTACTCATGATTAAACTTGAATCCGTTTATTCGGAAATAGGGGATATCTCGTTAGTCTGAATAGGGAGTGCCATCTTTATGGCTGATGGCCCAAGAGCCATCGGCGCGGGCATTAAACGCCAGATCATCCTCCGGATAGGTGACGGCATCGCCCGGCGTCCGGTCGCCAACTTCCAGATAGACCACCTCTTCGGCAGAGCGGTTGAGCAATTGATGGCCCAAGGGGCTGCCGGCTTTAAAACCGATACAATCCCCCGCCGTCATGACCTGTTCGTTGTCACCCAAACGCAGAATCGCGGTACCGGAGAGAATGTAGATAAACTCATCTTGCCGGGAATGGTGATGACTGAGCGCCGATATGGCACCCGGTGCGAGATGGGTCAAGTTGACGCCGAAGTTCGTTAATCCGAACTGCTCCCCGAGTTTGCGTTTGCTTCGGCCTGCGACCAGGGCGGCAAAGGGTTCGGGATACAGGGTTTTTACGCTATGGATGGCGACATCGGCGGCGGGGATGGGTTTAAGCGCGGTCATTATGGATTCCTTATGCGTGCACACTGTCCTGGACATTCATCCTCATGGTTGGCCGCTCGATGCGGCGGCCTTGCACTCGGGCCGCCATAGCATCTCATAACTGTGTTCGGTTGCGGAGTGAATGATAAAGCCAAGCCGTTGATACAGGTGCAATGCCGGATTGCTCTTAAACACACTGAGCTGGACCGCGACCCCGGCCAGCCGAGCCTCCTGCAGGATCCCCTGCAACAGCTGAGTACCAAAACCTCTGCCCTGTAGTTCCGGCGCCAGCTGTAGCTGGATCAAGTCCCAAACGTCGCCTTCTTTGACCAACTTCAGTAAGCCGATCAGCTGCTCGCCGCGACAGATCAGCTGCGCGCAGTCAAGGCGCAGCTCAATGCGAGCCAGATGATCCTGCTCCGAATATGCAAGACCGACGGATTGAAAGTGGGGGTCCATGGTGCGGTGGCGGAGTGCCAGGAGCGCGGGCACATCGGCGTCGCTGGCCGGGCGAAAATGCGCGACGACTGGTTCAGGGTTCACAGAGATCGAGCTCCTCGATGTGACGGTTGCTATTTATCATGCAGCGGCAAACCTCCGGGGTTGTCGCCGTACTCGCCGTCGGGGATTAATAGCCACGCAACAACCCGGCCATCACAGGCTCATCGCCAGCCGTCCGGGTTTCCATGACCGCGGTATACAGCGGCTTCTCGGCGATCGTGATCGATTTCACCTGATAATCTTGCCGGGCGATGCGCTGATAGAGTTCCAGCGTTCTGACATTCAGCCACCCTGCGGCGGCGACCCAGATGATAGCGCCCGCAAAAAAGGCGATGGAATAGGGATCCTGACGATTGAATTGAGTCCAGGCAGTGACGCTATCGTACAGGGCTACCAAGGCAACCGTGGCACACACAACCGTCTTGATCCGCGCCGCCATGAGTAGCTTCTGCGCCAGGATCGATTGCTGCCGAAAAAAGATATTACTCAAATAGACTCGTTCATCTTCAACCGGCACATGGATCCAGTTGTATTGGGTGTACACGATATCCAGAGAGGTTTCGCGAAAGGCAATATCCTGCTGCTCCCAGCGATTTGCCAGTATGGCCAGCACCGTAGGGGCCACAATAAACAGCGCCAGCGCATAAAAGAACGGTGCCTTGTAGCCGAGCATGGTCAGCAAAATCACAACAAGTGGAATAATCATCCGGTACAGCACCGGGTTAAACATCGTGGTTTGGGTCATGGGGGCTCGCGTTTTGAATTGTTTAGAGAAAGTAATCTGCGCCATTTGAACCCCGCACGCAAGCATCCCGAAGCCCGTTTGTGGTAGCCGGAAGCGCCAGTCTAGGGAGTTATGGGGCGATCAGCTGCAATCCTGGCCACTGTTGCAACCACTGCTTGGCGCAGACCCGCTAGCGCATCGAATCTCATGGCACCGCTAACCCCTGAGTGCACCCAACTCCGATACCGTGGCCGGTCATACCGTCGCGGCGCTAATCCTGCAGCGACTGCGTCACATGACTGACGGCCTCGACCACGGAGAGCGCTTGCTGCTGGATGTCGGCAATGACCTGATCGGCCTGCTGAACCCTGGCCACCCCCTGCTCGGCCTGCTGCTGGTTGGCCTCCATGCCCGCCACCACGGCTTGAGTTAATTGCTGATTGTGTTTTACCACCTCCACAATTTCCTCGGTTGCCTGGCTGGTACGGGCGGCCAGGCTGCGGACTTCATCGGCAACAACGGCAAATCCACGGCCAAACTCACCGGCGCGTGCGGCTTCGATGGCCGCATTGAGGGCCAGCAGATTGGTCTGATCGGCAATGCTGCGGATGGTGCCGACTATGTTGCTGATACGATCCGATTGCTGGTTCAATGCCGTGATAGCGGCCGCGGCCTGCTGCAGTTGTGATGCGATCGTTAACATCATTTGCGCACTCTCATTCACCACCTGGCGACCGTGCTTTGTACTGTCGCTGGTTTGCAAGGCAGAGGCATAGGCCTGACGGGCCGCTTCACTTTCCAACTGATTTCGGCGGATCTGGGTGGTGACATCCGTGGCAAACTTGACGATCTGATAGAGCTTGCCTGATTCATCGAACACCGGGTTGTAGGTTGCGCGTAACCAGATGACATCGCCAGTCCGTGTTCGCCGTTCAAACAGGCCACTAACAAATTCGCCTCGGTTCAGCTGTGCCCAAAAATCAAGGTATTCGCTGCTGGCCGCCAAGTCGGGGGCACAGAAAATTCTATGGTGTTGGCCACGAATCTCCGCCAGCCGGTAGCCCATCACCTGCTCAAAATTCTCATTGGCCGTCAGCACCTCGCCTTGTGGATTGAAGGCAATGACGGCCATCGAACGATTGATGGCTGTGATCAGCGCATGTTGTTGCTGGGCGTCGCCGACTGCCGCGGTAATATCGGCCGCCAACTTGATGACCTGAGACACACTGCCGTCTGCCGCGCGCACCGGCATATAGCTCGCCTCGAGCCAGACACGGCGGCCAGACTTGGTCTGGCGCTGGAATTTATCAGTAAAGCTCTCGCCGCGCGCCAGGCGTTGCCAGAACAACTGGTAGTCGCGACTCGCGGCCAATTCGGCTGAGCAAAAGAGGCGATGATGGACGCCCTGTACTTCCTCCAGCCGGTATTCCATCAGGTGTAGGAACTTGTCATTGGCATCCATGACGAGCCCCTGAGGAGTGAACACAATCATGGCCATCGCCTCGCGAATGGCGGTCATGGGTGCACGCAGGGCCGCGTTTTCTTGCTGACAGGCGCGCAGCTCGTCTCGTTGTTTACCCCACTGGAACATACACTTCTCCTCAGAACATAGGGCGACAAGGAACGGTTGTTTACAAAACCGATGTGCATCGGTTGTTTCGCGCGATAACCGGCCCCTCAATGACGATAATCGTGGGTGACAACACGGAGTTAAGCCAGTGCCGCCTAAATAACCGTTCCGAAATGTAGATCACTTATCCGGGAAAGAAGGGAACTCGGCGTCGTTTGTGCGATCTGATTAATCGCCAAACCAATCAAACGACAAACGAGCCGAGCCCGAAATGATACTAACACTCCCCGACCATGATGAGCGACGCCGGATCATCAACAAGATGCACCGGACCAAAGATAAAGATCTCTGCCGGAGACTCAACGCCATCTTGCTCCTTGCTGACGGGCACAGTGTCTCGGCTGTTTCTCGGCTCACTGCCGCCGCCCGGTCATCGATCACGCGGGGTGGACTGGTACACATTGTACGGTCTGGAGGGGAGCGAAGCGAACGACTTAAACTATTTGTTGTGAGCTGCAACGAAGCTGGCTATGACAGCCGCTTGGGCAACAACGAAATACCGTCGCTGAAACAGATTGGCCTGAACAGCGTCACGAAGAATAGAACGCCTAAAGATCCGAATCTGACCAATCGGATAAAGCAAAGAACCGCCGCTGATGTGGGTATGGTTCTCGGATTTATGTGGAGCAAAGAAGAGCAGGGCGCTGGTGCCAATGTTTAACCTGGACTGCTAACACCATAGAAGAAAACAGCGCTATAGCTGGTATTCAAACTGAACTGCAATTGCCCACCAAGATGCTGCTAAAAACGTATTGGCTTGGCTGATTCACCGAACCCCAACGACCGAGCTCGAAGACCAGCAGGATTCAATGTTGCTTGCTATTGCAACCGCTCTTGTACCTATTCACTCAATTGCCTGGATAACCGCACAACGTCTGTTTAACCGGCTGGCTGCAACCGGAGTTGGATAAGGAGTGGCTGCGTATAGCCAGTCCGGTGTTTAAACTTTTGTTGTGCCGTTGCGATGAAGCTGGCGACGCCAGCCGCTTGAGCAACAACGAAATAGAGCCGCCGGAACGGATTGGCCTGAACAGCGTCACGAAGAATAGAACGCTGATTTACCAGAACCTGACCAACCCGATAAAGCAAAGAACCGCCGCTGCTGCGGGCATGGTTCTCGGATTTATTTGGAACAAAGAAGAGCAGGGCGCTGATGCCGATGTTTAACCCGGACTGCTAACACCACAGAAGAAAACAGCGCCAATGCTGCCATTCAAGCTGAACTTTAATCGGCCACCAAGATGCTGCTGACGGCGAATTGGTTTGAATGTTTCGCCGGACCAGAACAACAGAGCTCGAAGACCAGCAGGATTCAATGTTGCCTGATATTGAAACCGCTCTTGTACCTATGACCACCACTGCTTGGAAAACCGCACAACGTCTGTTTAACCGGCTGGCTGCAACCGGTGTTGAATAAAGAGCGGCTGCGTATAGCCAGTCCGGTGTTTAAACTTTTGTTGTGCCGTCGCGATGAGGCTAACGACGCCAGCCGCTTGGGCAACAACGAAATAAAGCTGATGGAACAGATTGGCCTGAACAGCGTCACGAAGAATAGAACGCCGTATTAACCGAACCAGCCTGACCTGATAAAGCAAAGAACCGCCACTGATGTTGGCATGGTTTACGGCCCTTAGTGGAACAAAGAAGAACAAGGCGCTGATGCCGATGTTTAACCAGGACTGCTAACACCACAGAAGAAAACAGCGCCATTATTGGTATTCAAACTGCATTCTAATTGGCCACCAAGATGCCGCTGACAGCATATTGGTTAGGATGATTCACCCAACCCCAACGACCGAGCTCGAAGACCAGCAGAATGCAATATTGCCTGCTATCGCAACCGCTCTTGTCACTACAACTCAATTACTTGGATAACCGCACAACATTTTAAATAACCGGACCGCGCAGCGGGTCCGGCGGAAGCCCGAAGGGCTGGAGCGAAGTTGATTTATTTGTGTACGCCCAGCATGGGCATGAACTGATGGGGTGAAAGTCCCCTGTAGGAAGATCACCCTCGGCTCTCTGGCTGAGG
>NZ_BAAGVN010000036.1:0-35845 GCF_054780855.1 Pseudaeromonas pectinilytica | reverse complement strand
TGCCAAAAATCAGCACGTTCTTGAGTGGTCATAGTGGAAATCCAACGAAGAGGTAATGGATTTCAAGTGTGACGAGCTGATTTCTGAAAAAAAAGATGCCGATTCAAGGGCGCTTACATTGACTGAGCCAACTCGTTGATAGCCTGAAAGCCGTGTGGGTGGGCACTGGGGGCCTCATGAGACACAAGGATATCGGCCTTGAGACTTTCGAAGCTCTGAATGTCTTCTGGGAAAATTGAACTTCGATGCTTGCGAGGAAGGCCGCCTCGCCAGAGATTACCTTTCCCACAATGGGCAATGAAATCTTGCTTGGTTGTGTACCGAGGAGGTTCTGGGGGATACCAGACTTGGCTACGGAAGATCCCGCCAAGGCCCGCAATCTTGAAACCATCAATTTCGACGACCCGGCCATGAAGGTTTCGTTCAGGGCATGCGAACAAGTGGTCATGATATCGAACTTCATCTGTGTCATGGTTGCCATGGATGAACCAGATGTCCGTCAGCCCTAGGATGGACGCGAAGGTCTGTTCGAATGGCTGTGACAGGCACAGGTCTCCCAGCATGATCACCGCTGCAGGTTTCATCTGCTGAACTCGCTGGATGATGTGATCAAACTCCCCGTGGGGGTCACCGCAAAACAAAATCATTGAGTTTCCGCTGATGCATAACTGGTTCATTCGCCGATGATAGCCGGGGCCTGCCTATGTTGCATATGGGCAATCCAACGTGTTCTCTTTTCTTTATATACAGGCTGGGTGAGAATCATCAATCAACTTTGAAGGTTAAAACCACGGATGGCCAGCATGAGCGGTTTATCGACCACTTCAGTCCGACTCATTGTCATATTGCTGATGATGACAGGTCTCGCAGCGCTTTCTACCATCACCAATTACAGTGCAGTATTCCTGTTCAACTACTTCAACCTGGTTGGTATGGTGTTTGAGCCTATCGCCAAGGTGAGCCTTGGCCTGACGGTTTTCCTGCTGTTTATCGATGCGCTGGTTTTCGGGCTGGCGTGTGTGTTGTTTTACCGCAGAAAGAGTCCCCAATGACAAAGCAAATAGAATATGACTATCAGATCACTCCGCGCTCCCTCGGTTTTGTTGACATCCTCCCCCACAAGGCACAACGAAGGCGAGCGTTCAGGTTGTTTTCGATGACTCAAAATCGGGAGTGACGGCCAGCGGCCTGAGGCTGCAGGTTGGCGTCGGTGAACAACCTGGCCAACTGTCCAACGCTAAACTCAACATTGAATAAAACAAGAAGGCCGGGGCTCCCTCGGCCTTTAGCTCTTGTTAATCAAATTTGACGAACGCGTCAGTTCTTACTATGATTTAGGTAGAGATAGGGGCGTCGGACACCAGTTACCCGAGACTATCTCAAAGTGGCCTCGTCATTGACGCGGCCTTTTTATTTGTTCGGGTTCGGCTTGTTGTTGTCGTTCTTCGGTATGACGGAGAACAGCTCGGCGCGGGGTTTGCGACTGGTGAGCTCTAGGATTGCCAGATCGTTAACCTTGTTGCCGTAGCCGTCATCTCTCGGCGTTGTGTTGATGAGTGCCGTTGCGTGAGGTTTTTTCGGATCTCTGTAAAAATCTGCTCCGGGCGATAGCCCGCTTTTGACCTGCTCTATCATGTCTGCAATCGTATAGCCGTCTGCGCTCCGGCTGGTGAAATGGTGACGCCCCAGATACAGCACATCCGGGCTTTCAAGCGGCGGCAAACCTTCTCGCTCTCGATGCGCGTTTATGGCCTCGTGCTGTGCGGCGGTGAGCTGGCCGATACTGATAACCGGCGCTCGCTGTTTTTGAGCCAACAATTCTAGGTTCGTTCTGATTTTTTTAATGGCATCAGGATCTAACGGCATACTGTTCTCAGATTTTTTTTGCAGAATAACCCTGCGTCAATTTCGTGTTGACGGGATTCGTGACCCAAAACGGCGTTTGCGGCGTCCCTGATGTCGTTGGCGTTTCTTAATGCTGCAGCGAGCATCACGTCTAATGTTTCGTGAGTGCTTGCCCGCCTGAATTTAATCAGCCAGTCGATTTTTTCCATTCTCAAACCAAAGGTGAAGGGTTTTGGTGCTTAGACATCGATCCCGCAATCCTTGAACCGGGCCAGCCAGGGATCGGCAGGTAGAATGCCATAGTATGCTGAGCTCGATCTCAACGATTCTGTATCGATAACAATCCATCTGCCCGTTTCATCGATCAATTCATCGATGGTGGCAACCTGGAGATCAACAACTGGTTTGCCGTCCTCGCATAGCAGAACGGCCCCGTTGTCGGCCTGGTGAATTGAATATGTCGGCGGGGTTGCTCTGCTGCTCGCCAGCTCTCGTGCGATGTCTGCAATTCTCCAGCTATCGAGCGAACCTGCAAACTCGTGGTTCTCACTCATGTGATGGGCCCTAAAATGATTTTGATTATTCCTGTTTGTTGTGCAGACGGAGAGCTCGATTACGAATGTCCTCCAGATCCTGCTCTAACCCCCGCGTCACATAGTCAACTATCAAGCTGCTCGATGTTCCATCCCCCTCGCCTGCTGCTTTTTTGATTTTTGCTATATCGGTGACACCATCTAAAAGATCCTGGGGAAATTTCACGAGTTTTTTTACAAAAACGTTGCGTCTATCTGCTTGATTCTGTTGTTCTATTTCGACGATTAGCCTATCAACTAAAAAATCAGATAGTCGCCACCGACGGGCTAATTTTTGCATCTTAAATCCTCAATCAGTTTTGCTAGAACGGCCACTCCCTCGCTCATCTCTGCTCGATGGGGTAACGCCAATGTCTCACGCACAGGCTCTGGTGGCATTTCGACAGTTCTCAGCATGCGATGATTTGCCAGATTAGTTCTCGGTTGTGTAAATACTCGCCCAAAATCCAGATTGAGTTTATACCCCCTGTTCGGGAAAAATCAGGTCTGATTGTTGGGCTTCTGCATGTTCATCTCCTTGCGATAGATGAACATTACTAAGTTTTGGGTGATCTAGAAAACCGGTGGCGAATCCCATTGTCCTATTCTCAGTTAAAATCGTATCGGAGCAGGCAATGTCGTACGTCGTTTAGATTAATCAGCATCAATGGTTTTTCATCTGGGTTGTCAGCGTCAACACTGGTGCTGATGTTATGAAACTGCATGAAATATGGCACCATCGCTTCGCGCACTCGCACACATAAATCCGTTGTAAATCCATAATCACGTTTGACAACTTCTTGAAATAATGGAGAGAGCTGCGTATTGGGTCCAAGCTGAAGTGTTACGTAACTCACCCACTTTGAATCCATGGCCGGGTCTACTGATGAAGTTTCATTCCGAATTATCCTGCCTATCCGAGAGAGATTGAAATCCCTGAATTCGCTTGTATCTGAGTCAAAGGCCCGGCAGTGCCAACGAAGGCCACTTGAGGCTAATGCATGGGGGTGAATAATGCGGATTCGACCATCTGGGCGACTCTTAGAGTGATACATCACCGTAAGCGCTTTTCGTGTTCTGATAGCAAAATTAATGTGTCGGAATACGCTTGGGTCTACCGTTTGCAGCGGATATGGTCCCAAGTCAAGCGCTGACGAGTTCAATGCTGAGGCCTTGTAAGTGGAGAGAAATTGAATGTAGTCAGGCCAGTTTCCACTGATCACATGGCACACAAAGTTGGTTTGTGGCTCATAGAGTTTTTCCGGGTGGGCGCCGTTGTACACCAAATTACCTTCATACCTGCGCTGGTAATCGTTGATGTATTTGCGCGCGTTCGCCGGAGCAATGCCTAGATATTCGCCAAGTATCGTAGCGTTAAGACCTCCTTCCCAATAGGCTAGGTTCTCAATGATAACGAAACTGGTCAGTGCTTTTTTATTCATGGACAACATCACCAAGCATGTGCAGCTGAAACTCAACACCCTGATTAAGTAATCGCTCCTGGGTGAAGCTGCCTCCTCTGCGTTTGAAAAATGAACTATGGAATCTTAGCCAGCCTGGCGTTCCCTCTGGAAACTTCAAGAAAACCTCATTTTCTTGGCGAAAGAAATCTTCACAATTGCCTTTGAGGTCCAGTTCCTCAATGTGTTTGTGTATTGGAAGCACGATGGAGTCATGATTCTGCTCTGCTGCTTTGATCAGACCTGCAAGGTCATAATCGTAAAACCCTATTCTCGGTATTGAGAATGCGTGACTCCACGTTCTGGCATGCACTTCAGAGTTGCCCCCGAACTGTGGGGACCCTCTAAATATTGCAAGTGTGTGTTTGGGTAAGAGAGTGAGCAGGTGTTCCTGATTGAGCTGTTGAACAAAGGTCTCAAGGTTCTCCACCACCAGTAAGGCATCGGCCTTCACGGTCTGCACGTCCTGTGGACGAATAGTAACATGGCCCTTGCCTGGCATGGTCAACGGAACTCCGTCGATTTCCGGATGGCCGTTCAGTGGCTTCACGCAGACAAACTCACTGAAGATAGTTAGACCTGACCGCTTTTCTTTAACTCGCTGACTACCCAAGGCGGCACGAGAACTCTGGCCTGGATCGTACGTGGCTGGGTCAATGCCCAGTTTCTCACACCACTGACGGGCTTGTTGTCGGTCAATAGGGGAGTAATAAAAGTGTTGGTGGCCAATAGATTCGCCAAGGTGGAGCTCATCTTTCAATGCCTGGGCTGTTTTCGACTTTGCCTTGGTGATTTTGACATTCGCAATGTCTACTAGAAGTTGCATCATGCGCTCAGAAACGGCCTTCATATAGATTTGCACCCTTCTTTAGCTCGGATGTTTTTAAGCTCAGTCAGCAGTGCTATAGGTGCCTGATTGTGCGCTATCAACACATCAATGACAGTCCGATTACCAGCCGTTAGCTCGTGCTTTGCGTAAACAGGAAGAATGCGAAAGAGCCTGGCCAACTTGCTTTTGGGTGAGCGCAATAGCTGTGTTGTATGGATCCGGCTGATGTAGAGCCAGTAGGGGGCAGAGACATGGTTGCCGAGCGTGTGTTTTTGCTTAAATTGAATGGCTGAAACGGCAGTTTTCTGAGTGTAAACGTGCTTGATGAGATCGTTGATTATACGAATGGCGAATGTCTCCTCCTTTTTCCTGACTAAGGTATTCTCCTTAGTCGGACCACTATCAGGACGGGTGAATTGCTCCCTCTGGCTAGGGCTTTTTTCCGCTAAGGCTCCGATTGTTTCATGATAAAAGTCGAGCCAGTCTTGATCGTAAGAGTCAAAATTGACGAAGCTCCGCAACGTTAGCGGTATGGCATAACAGAAATAGGCGTGGTCCGATGCGTGAGCTGAGGCCTTATCGAGTGGTGCCGTAGGATTTTCACGTAGAAAGGCATCGAGTTGCCGCAAGCACTGAGTTCTTTTTTCGCGAATTTCCCGGCAATGCAATACGGTCCGGATCTCCTGGTGAGTTGACTTCACCTGATCGATGTAGCGCAGCGTGCGGGCGAACAACTTGATCCTTTCATCGCTAAGCAAGGAGTCTTCATTGTAGAGTTCATCTTCTAACAGATGCGTAATGGCTTCATGGGCCTCTTGAAGTCGGTCCAGTTTGGCTAAGTGGGCCTTTATAACCCGGATCCGCTCTTGCCCATACGCCTGGTTTCCAATCACCAGTTTCACTTGCTGATCAATCTCGGCACTGGCATCAGCAAAAAAGTCCCCAATTTCATAAAACACTGACACTACTTCATCAACAGCGGCGTCTAATAGTATGTCATCCTTTTGTTTCTTTGCTGCGAGGTAGTCATCCACGGTTGTTAAGAGTGCGTCGCGGTAAGCACCAAGGTTGACGTTGATGTCGCGGATGTGATGACGGTTTATCCCTCGGTTGATGAGGTCACGGAGCGGCTTTGACAGCCGGAATTGGTTTTCACCCGTTGGACGGACTAACCCCAGGGACCGCAAAAGACGCAACGGCGACTCTTCGTCAGGCTCAAAGTCGGCCCCTGTGCGAGCCCCATATCCTCTGGCGATGAGTTCTTTGTATTTGGCTAACGTAGAAAGAAGGCTCTCAACTTCCTTCTGATACCCATCCTGCGGAACGCTCATAGCGACAGATCCATTTGCGTTTCGCCTTGGGTTGTATCCGGCGAAGAGGTTAGCCCTTCAATTTCGGCAATGAATGCCAGAGCATCCTGGATGGCATCTGTTTTGCCTGTGACGATATATCGTTCTGTTTGCTGGTTTTGCAAAGCAACCAGTCCCTCTTTCTCTAGTTCCTTAAATAGTTGGCGCACTTTTATGGAGAGTGGATCGTCCTTCTTCTTCACCCAAACAAGGCGGTCAAGCGTACTTATGTGAACCTGATTGTGTTCGATTCCTGCAATTACCTCTGGGACGCTTAAGACTTCACCTCCCTGAATGAAAACAGCCGCTTCACCCTGAGCGCTATTGATGGCGGCCATCAGTTGCAGAAAGCTCAGGGTGGGACGGATGCGGTCACGCAATCGTTCAAACACTCTTTTTGCCTCATCCTTGGCTCCTGGCGCCTCCGGGAGATGGGCGGCGAAAAAGGCCGTTCCACGGTCATTGGTTTGTAGCTCTCTACCAACCACAGCCAAAAAAGCGTTTATGTCTCGCTTGGTTTGTCCTTCCTCTTTGGCCAACTCATTGAACATTGATGGATTAGTGAATTGGCAAATGAATTCACCTTGGATGAGACGGACGGCAATATCATCAAGCATGAGATCCCTCCATGATCGGCAACTCACTTACGTTGTTGCTAAGGCCTGACAGCAGTTCCTCGATAGGATCGATGATTTCTTCATCCGCCATGACCATTTCACCGGTATCCGGATCTCGCTCGAGGGTGTAGGTTTTATTGAAGCTTGAATAAACAGATTCACTGGCAACGGTACATGCTGAAATCAAATTGATCTGGTTATCTCCGAGCATCTGCAAAAGATAGCCGATATTGATTGGACTGATGTCAGCAAGCTCATCAAGCGCCCAGGTAAAGTGAATGTTACGCCCCTTCCGCATCATGTTCAGAATGCCGACAAAAATGGTGATCAGGATAAGATAACTGGTTCCATTGGAGGCGGCGCTGTTACCATCTGACATGATGTCGAGAAACGATCTTGCCGTCTTTTGTCTGCCGTTATCAGTAAACTTCGTAGCAAAGTCGATATGTTTGTGCAGCTCATTGATGCTCATATCGCCCGAGTTCGGCGTATTGAGGTAAATTTCAATTGCTTCCGCAAGTCCTGATTGTGGCAGCTCGATTTGCGACGAATCAAACCGACCAACATTCTTTGTGTTCTTCCATGCCTGATACTGCTCTGCAATATTGTTTATCAGGGCCCAATCGTTCTTGTCTGAATATTGGAACGTGATATCAACCTCAAGATGATCAATCACATTAAAGACGACAGCACGCACCATGTATTCATTCAGGCCGCGATTGTACCGTTGGACTTTCGCCTTGAATTGACGCAAATAATCGACGTAGAGGGTTAATCTGTCGAAATTTTGGGTGGACTGAATGAATGAAGAATAGTCCACATGATATAAGCCCCCATCCAAGTAGCGATAAAGCCGTTTGGCAATTTGCAAGGGGTCGTCCACGTTCCCAGGATCTGACGTTAGGTGTCTAAATGCACCTGTGCCTGGCGTCCGGAACAAAGGTTGAAGCTCTACGTTGAATGCTCTGATTTGCTCGATTGAGGTTTTCAACCGACTGCGCAATTCTTTAAAATGCTGGCAAAGCTGTTCGACTTCATACCGTTCGTTTATAACTGGTGCAGAGAACGTCTCAAAGTCCGTAAAGATGAGGATGCCATCGTCAATTTTTGCCAGTGACCGTGTTAGCAACCTTTTTGACTGTTCATGATTATCTTCTAATGCTTTTTTCTCTTCAGTAAGACGACCAATCTCTGTCTCACAACGGGCGGCCGCCTCCCTAATGGATAGGCATTGCTCATTCGTAGCTGTCAATTCCGCGCTCAGTTGTGGATAGCGAGGGTCATAGGTCTCGGATCGATACACTAACAACGCGGTGTGTGCACTTTCTGCCTGCTTGCAAATGACATCTTGCTTCTTCAGCGCATCAAGCTCTGTCGTTAGCTTGGCAACATAATTGCTGTCGATCCCTTTTTCCTTCAACTGATGATGATACTGGTCATGAATTTCTTTCTCTCGCTGCTGGTATTCGACTGTTGCTATGGCCTCTTGTTGGGTCAAAGCGTTTTTGGTCTGTTGGAGAGTCAGATCCGCCTCATGTTCAAACTTCAGTTTTTTGGCTGAAACCTCCTCTAGAAAGCCCTGCTGTTGAGACTCAATGACTTTCATCTGACTTGATATCGTCTGATAACTTGCTTCTTCGGCGGCCAACTGGCTCTTCAACTGCTCTTTGTGAGCCAAAAGACACGCATCTAGGCGGGCATTCTCTGCCGCCAAATCAGCCTTGAACTGGGTGTAAAGGTTGTTTTTCTTCTCGTAATCTGAGCTCGCCAGGGTAACTCGCTGCTCAGCTTCGCTAATTTTTTTGAATAACCGCACACAGGAATTATTCAATCGTTCCTGTTCTTGGCTCAATGTGGCCACGACCTCCTCTAGGGCAAGAACCTGCTCACGAAGCTTGTTATCGTCCCCCAGGTCAAGGTAGTGCTCGGGTAGTGCGGCCACTTCGATTTGTACACCGAAAATAGTGCTGGGATCCGAATCTACCTTGAGTTTTGGTGCCAATCCTTTTGCCCGCAGAACCTCCGGCTTCAACGCGAGGCCGTGAGTTTCTTGCCAGCCGGGGACTTGCTGTTTCAGGAAGGATAGGAGACTTCCGTCCTGAGCATTTACAATCTCTAGCAATTCGGCGAGTTCATCTGCTCTATCATTCAACTTGCCACTAATGGTTTTAAGTTTTGTGTATTCGGCTTCATGTTCTCGCTTGGCTGAGCCCAAAGCTTTGTTGGCCAATTCCCTCTCTTGGTTAGCCAATTCCCTTTGATTTTCTAGTCTGTCGACTTCAGCTTTGAGCTTAATCTGAACGGCCAACTCATCTGAGGATAGTGACGGAGCGATCAGGCGCCCCTTGAGTAAAGACACCACCTCGGCCTGTTCAGTCAGTTGCTTTGCCATGGCACTCTTATCGAGGTCGAACTGAGACCGACGCGAAGTCATTTGCAGATCTAACTGCTTATCATGGTCGAGGATGGACTTGCATTTCTCAAACTCGGCGGACTGCAACGATTCACGAATGGCTTGGCGCTTTTCCTGCAAAAGCAACTTTGCCTCATTGAGCTGTGTGGACTTCCACTCGTTTACCTGTTTTTGCCCAGCGGTTATATCTTGAATTTCAGCGGTAATCTGCTCGATACGAGTCCTGACACCTGTGTTGTTTGCTATTAGTTCAGCGTAATTGGGAGGGATCTCCTTCGAAAACGCCTTCAATGTCTGGTCGAGTGATGTTTTCTCGCCATTTAACTGTTGCCAGTGGCCATAACATTCTTTGTAGTCTTTCCGAAGCCCAACAAGACTCTCATCTTGCGTCCTTATCAGGCATTGCATTTGTTCAAAATTCAGTTTGAATGCAGCGGCATCCGTCTCCATCTGGGTTGTCAGAGCATTTTTTATTTGCTTGCCCAGCGCATACAGCCCTTGGGCTCGATCATGTGTGGTTTCGTGTTCACGGATAAGATTGCCTAGCGTGTTAAAACGCCCCTTAGCGTGTTCAATGGCTCGATTACTGTAGTAGTTGGCCAACCATGCTTCTAATTCCGCCCTTGGCACTGAAATCGTGTCCATCTGCCGAATGAACTCGTCCCCCAAATCACTTCTAGCCCACTCTTCAATGATTTTCGTGAGTTCGGTGTGTCCAGCTTTCCGGCTGAACATGCTCGTCATGAGATTTTTCATCCTGGTAAGGTTTAGGCGAGTTGGAACTGCTGAAAAATGAGGGTCCCGACCTTCCAGCAATTTCCGCGTTTGTGCTTCATGGCCGGGGCAATTTTCGACCATGTATTTTAATGGGATCGCTCTAAGCCATTGTTCAGCCTTGAGTGGCGATTCGGAATCGTCCCTCCAGAAGTCTTCTCTTTTAAATCCAGACTTCACAAAGGTGCGGCGAAACTGTTCTTTGGTATTGGGGAGGGAGGTTAGTACCAACATTCGCGGCTCGCCAGCAGATAGGTATTCGAAAATGACGTAACTGCCTGACCGTGGGAGATAATACTCAGCAAACCCATCATGACTGAGCGCTTCATTGCGCTTGATGCCAAGTTTCGTTGGGGACTCGCCATAGAAGAGCACCGCCAACTTAATCAGCGTTGTCTTCCCCATGCCGTTTTCGCCCATCACGTTCGTGTGACCATTCAGATCGATGATGTACGAACGCCCTGGCAAGTACGAGTCAATCAGTATGATTCGCGATAACCCATAATCCATACCCAGCTCCATGTGGCATGTTTCATATCATATGAAACATAGCATACGGACTCCAGTTGACCATGATTTAAGTCAATTTTTACAACCTATTCGGGTAATGTCCGACCTAGTGCATTTACTCTGCCAGGTCTTGCTCAGCAGCAGGATTGAATTGGCGGCTAATCGAGATGAGTTCATCTTGATGGTCATACTACGGGGTGTGTACCAAGAGTAGTGCTAGTGCCGCGGGCCTAGTTCAAGAGCGGGTAACTGTGTGTCGCCCCTGTCCAGTGCGTAGAATGCCTGATGCTGTTTGACATGAAATACAGCACCAACAGCGGGGGGATCGGAACCATGGGAACTGCTCGTAAGGTAGGAAGTGTTTCTTCTCTTGAAAAACGGCCAAGAGCCGCTTTGTTGTGCAGGAGCAGCTGGGTCACTACGTAGATAAAGCCCCATCACCAAGATCCGATGAGGCTACATTTCAATCAATCATAGGAGAATGGATTACCAGATCGCCCCCACATTTTTGAGCTGGCAGCGTTTCGGTGTTCTGGCATTCACTGTCTTAACGTATTCATTCCAGGCTTTGGTATCTGTCAGTTCTTTCTTCTTGGCATCCACTTCTTGTTGCAATACCTTACAGTCGGCCTCCGCCTTGGCCACTTCCTCTTGTCTTGCTGTTATGGCCTTCATTGCCTCTTCTTCGGAAACCTGCTGATAGGCCCGTTTGCCATTCAGGATCAATGTTTGGTCCGTCTCCTTGTAAATCCCGGTCACCTTACCCATGGGGACATCCATCGTTAGGCTGTTGTCCTTGAGGGTTACCGGAAACTCTTTGGTCTGGAGTGTACCGTCCCAAAGACTGTTGTCGTAGACCGTCATCAAATGGCCGCTGCCATTTTGCGTGATGTGCAGATAACCAAACTGGTTACCTTGTGCTTTCCAGTATCCGAGGAAAACCTTGTCGGCAGAGCCACAGGCGGAAAGACCAATCAGGAGTATCAAGCAAAACCACTTCTTCATAACAAACAGTTCCTTATGTATGTAGTAAAAGACTCTCCAGAGAATAGTACGCTAAATCAGCTCACTGAGACACATACGAGGCTTTGTTGTCGATGTAAACACCGGGGATGACGATTTCTTTCCTTATATTAAGGTAAGGCCGGTTTTACCGGCCTTACCCCTTACTGTGCAAACACAAAAAGTTTCCAACGAATATCACCCTGCGCAGCCGTGTGCTGATGGTGATTTTGGGGGGGGATTGTTTTCCCTCCGGCAATGGTTACTTCTTTAGGCTATTTGCAATCTGAGGTTGGATCATGAAATGNCCTGGAACGTCCCGCTGGAGCCCATTGCAAAAAAAGTGGCGCAATACAACGAAGGCAAGTAGGTCGATTTAGCGGCGCTTACTTTGGAAGAACGCGGAAGACCTGTGGGGGGGATTTCAAGCATACCGACTTCGGCAAGATCANGCCGTTTCGTGCAAAAGTTGGTTGGAGGCCAAGATGGCAGAGTTCGTAGGTTCGGCTGCTTCGCAAGCTGATTTCATTTGGAAGAACGCGGAAGACCTGTGGGGGGGATTTCAAGCATACCGACTTCGGCAAGATCATTTTGCCGNGGGATTTCAAGCATACCGACTTCGGCAAGATCATTTACTCTGCTGCGTCGATTGGAGTGCGCACTGGAGTCTACACGGGAAGCATCGCTCGATAGCCAACCAGCCACGATTGAGTTCTTAGAAGCAGAGTTCAGTGTTGATTTCGATGCGCTGCTATCTTGACCGCCAATCAGACCCGCATGGTTCAGGTTTGTGTATGAGAGTCCCCAAATGGCTGTAGTTCTAACCAAAGCCTTGATTGAAGCCGGCCGCACCGGAAATAGTGGGTACAGAAAAAGCAGTTGCTTGCGCTGGGCGTAAGTTACCCGCCGAAAAGCGGCTGGATCGAACGACTGATCGGCACTGAGGTATCTGACGAGCAGTACGAACGCTTTCTGGGGCACAGCACGAGCAAGCAGGCTGAACAGATCCTACGCGGAGAGCAGCCAGCCAAGGGGCTTCAGTATGCAAAGCGAGCGAAGAAGCTCGCTTCTGAAAGAAAAGCCACAATTGATCTGGATAACGAGCACCTGTCTGAAATCGAAAAGTATCGGTAGCCCTAGACTTTTAGCCGCTGAAGATCTCTTAGATACCATTGGTGAAACTTGCTGAAGTCAGCCTTCTGTTTCTCTACCGTGCTGTTATAGATCGCATCACTGGTAACCGCACAAGCAGTCCAGCCAGCCTCATAGACGAAGCGAGTAGCTATCGGTGACTTCTTCGGGGTGCTATCCCAGCGGTTTTTGAGCCACCGCGCAAGCCCTTCATCAAGAGGGACAACCAGATTTAGCTGCTGTTTTGTGCGAGTGATACCGACATAAAACAGCCGACGTTCCTCCTCGATTTCCTCTTCGGCCGGAGGGGTGTTCATCGATGTGCGAACGCTGTAAACATCATCGGGTTTGCCGCCAGGAAATTCCTGCTCATTCAGCCCGATCAGTATTACGTTATCCCACTCCAGCCCCTTGGAACCATGCAATGTGGAAAGAATGAAGGGATCGCAGTCAGTAGCAGCCTCGCCTGGATTCAAGATAAGGTTTAAAAACGTGCGGGAATCGATCTTACTGGAGTCAAGTAGCTCCCCGATCCTCACGACCCCTCGTTGCTGGTCGTTCGATCCAGTGCGAGTTACACCCTCAGAGCCAACACTATCAATGAAACCCTCCATACTCAGGCGTCGTAACACATCGATAGCAGGCGTTTCCTCTCCGTCTTTCTGGCAGATAGTGGCGAGCCTGCCCAGCCGATCTTTTTGGTATTGTGCGCCCTCGAATAACTGACCTAGAGCAGACCATAGGTCGGCGTGCGGAGCCATCAATCCACTGAGCGCCGCTTTGAATTGCCCTTTCTGCCAGCTAAAACCAGCCTCCTTCAGAAAGCCGTAAACAATCGCTTGTTTGTTGGGATGGTTTTCCAGTAGCCGCAGATCGCCGTACACAGACAGCAAGACGCCAACTACCAGTATCCCGATTTCGGTGCGGGTGTGTAATGCGCTTGAACCATTGAGGTAGCGATAAGGTAGCCCACACAGGCGTAAAGCAATTTCCGCCTCAGCAAGGTTCGCCTTAGTGCGGGACAATATGGCTTGTGTTCCACTGCTCACCGAGAGGTTTGATAGCACCTTGGATAGGCAGTTATCAAAGTGCAATCTGACCTCTGTTTTGGGGGTGCTAGGATGACTGACACAAAGCTTGGTCAGCTTTGTAGAGTTGCGCCGAATTACCGAGTTAGCCATCAAGGAAAGCTCATGGCCAAATCTGAACGTGCATGACAGTTGAAACACCTTCGTATTCGGGTAGTGCCTTTCAAACAGTCCGCCGATAAAGTCTGGTCGAGCACCACGCCACTCATAAATACACTGGTTAACATCACCAACAGCCATAACTGACGTATCCGACTTAGATAGCAAGCGGGTCATGTCATGCTGTATCAGGTTAACGTCCTGATATTCATCAACAATGATGTGCTTGAAGTGGGCACCAAGGCTGCTGTCATTACGCAACAGTGCGACAGCCTCAATCAAACAGTCATCAAAGGTTCGCAGACTGTTTTCCTCCAGCAGCTCACAATAGCGGCCATAGGCGCGAATAAACTCCCGTTTGATGTTGCTGAACGTTGGATCATTGGCAGCATCAACAGGAGTTACGGCCGCCGCCCGGCAGCGAGCAATAAACAGCTCGAACTTTTCAATTTCATTGGGGTCAATATAATTCGCCTCATGGTCAAAGCCATAGCGGTAGGCTTGCTTTACCAGTTGCTCATAGCGGTAGTCGCTTGGAGTAATGAGGTCTTTCTTCTTGATTATCTGTTGGCGTTCTCCGTAACCAACAATCTTTAAGGCCAAGCTGTGGAACGTGCGGATTTCTGGAATCACGCTCGACATCAGTGCCGTCTTCAACTTCTCCGTGAAGCTCACCTGCGCCGACTTGTTGTACATCAGGATCAGAATGGAGCGAGGATCAGTTCCCGTCTTGACCAGCCGCTCAACGCGCTTTACAAGTGTGGTTGTTTTCCCGCTACCAGGTACGGCTTTTACCAACGCATGTCCGGTGTCATGGCTGACAATACTTTTCTGCTCCCAAGTCAGTCTTTTTGTCATGCCTTAACCTTGTAATTGGCGCACTGACGGGCCTCGGTGTAGGGAACGATCTTTGCCTTACTGTGACATTGCAGATAGCCATCCTCCCATCGGCCTGCTTGCTCGCACATAATGCAGTTGGGAAATAGTGAATGAGGATCGGCGTGACGGATAAAAGCTCGTAAGTTATCAGCCAGCTCAGCGGCCCCTAACGATCTAGGCCATGTGTTCACGTCAGAATTGATTGTTAAATCCACTTCAGCGAGCGGCATCGTTTGTTCGTTGAGTCGGCCGGAACCACTTAAACTCCAGACAGACATATCCACGTTACCTACTGAGCAGACGCCGCTACAGGTGTCCACAGATTGAAACGGGGGAAGCCAGTTGAATACTCTCAGGATCTTCTCCTTGATCGAGTAGGCCCCGGTAAGCAACATCTGAATATCAGAGGCAGATTGGACCTTAAACTCAAGAATCGGGATACCGGCTTCGATCTTGTCTTGAGAGCAGGGGTGTGTGACACAAATCTCTACGTAGCAACGCCTTTCGCCAGTCGTATCATACAACATCACGTCTGGTCGCAGCCCTGTGACCTTATCGTGTTTTTCCAGCTCTGCCTGATCGAAAAATTGAGTCAAGTTGTAGCGTGCAGGCACGGATTTTACGCACTGACGTGCTTCGTCTCTAACTAAGGCTAAATGAGAACCATTACAGGCAACCCGGCGCTCCAGCTCAAGGCTAATAGGCATTTCACGGCTGAGAGCTTGTTGGTAGCGATAGAAGAATGCTTCTTTGCCGCACTTGTGAAGATAGGTTTCAAGGGCACAGCATTCTTCCGAATGGCGAAAGTGCTTAGCGTTGAACTCGCCCATTACCGGGGTCAGGGGGCTCTTACAACCTGGGCAGGTGTAAGTATGTGAGCGCAGGGCAGCGCCAATGTGCGTGAGGGTGCCCTCGCCGTCTAGCGCGTAAGCGTATTGTATTGAGCTGGATTGAGTTGTCATGACTGCGTAGCCTCCCAAAAAAATCCAGCTAAGAACAGACCTTACGGCAGGCAAATGGTAAGTAGTGCTTCTTGAAGCAGTCGAGTGTACAGCGGCTCAGTGAAAAAGCTAATCGCCCGCTCAACAACCTAGTGATACTGGTGCAGATTCGACAATGAGTTAATGCCGGCCTTGTTGATCAAATCCAAAGTTGGATGGTCGCTCCCCCACCCGCCGGGCGGGCTTAGTTGACGGCCTGCCGAATGGGCATACCAAGCCCTATGACCTTGTTCATGACTTTTACCCCAGCCAGGATCTCACCCACCTGGGCGTTGTAGCTCCGCAGACTCAGTTTCGGACCGATGAGCTGCTTGAAGCGATACATGGCGGTCTCAGCTATCGAGCGCTGATGATAGCCAGAGTCCTTTTTCCATTGCTCCAGCTCTCCTGCCTTGAGCGCGGCAACCGCCTCGTTGCGTGGATGGCCTGTCTTCCAGAATGCCGCATTTTTTCTCGGCGGTATGGTGGCCTTGGCGCCCTTCTTTTGTAGTAGGGCATAACAGGCTTTTGTGTCATAGGCACCATCGGCGCTGACTTGTTCTATCTTGCGGCGCAAGGGGTTGAGCAGCGTGGGCAACACCTCGTTATCGCNATCCAACCAAGTGAGCAACTTCACTTGATCAAAGATCTAAGGCTAGAATGATGGAATTCCAACCTTAGTTTGCAAATAGCCCTTTTTTATTCTCTTGCGCGGAGCCACGCCCCTATGAGCCATGATTTCACCCTCGACTGGCCGGAATTTTTAGCCACTTTCTGGCAAAAGCGCCCTACCGTGATCCGGCAGGGATTTCGTAATTTTGTCGATCCGCTGACCCCCGAGGAGCTGGCGGGTCTGGCCATGGAAGAGGCAGTGGATAGCCGTCTGGTGGTCAAGGGTGCCGATCACTGGCAAGTGGAGCATGGTCCCTTCGAGGATTATGAGCGTTATGGCGAAGGCAACTGGTCGCTGCTGGTGCAGGCGGTGGACCACTGGTATCCGCCGGTCAGCGAGCTGATGACGCCGTTTCGCGGTCTGCCGAACTGGCGGATTGACGATCTGATGATCTCGTTTTCCCTGCCCGGTGGTGGCGTCGGCCCCCATCTGGACCAGTACGATGTCTTTATCATCCAGGGTCAGGGCCGCCGTCACTGGCGGGTGGGCGAGAAAGTCGCCATGAAGCAGTTCTGCCCCCATCCGGATCTGCTGCAGGTCGATCCGTTCGAGCCGATCATCGATGTCGAGCTGGAGCCCGGCGATATTCTCTATATTCCGCCCGGATTCCCCCACGATGGCTACGCCATCGAGCCCTCCCTCAACTACTCGGTGGGTTTTCGCGCCCCCAACCAGCGGGATCTGTTCAGCAGCTTTGCCGACCACCTGCTGGCCGACGAGCTGGGTAATCGCCGCTACAGCGACCCGCAGTTGCAACGCCGCACCAATCCGGGCGCGGTCACAACAACCGAGGTGCAGGCCCTGCGCGAGATGATGGAGCAGATGCTGCATGGGGATGCGTTTGCCCCCTGGCTGGCCAGTTACCTGAGTCAAAGCCGCCATGAGCTGGATCTGCAAGCGGTGGAGCCACCGTTTGCTGAGGGGGAGATCTACGATCGGCTGCAAGCCGGGGAAGTGCTGAACAAGCTGGGCGGTCTGCGCACCCTGTATCTGGAAACCGGGCCGGAAGTTTGTTTTATCAACGGCGAACGCCTGCCGATCCCCGAAGGCGCAGGCGCTCTGGCCCGCAAGCTGTGCGATAGCCCTGAGATATCGTTCGCGGAGCAGGATCCGGCCTTGCAGGATCCGGTACAACTGGCCTGGCTGACCACGCTCATCAACAACGGTTACTGGTACTTTGCCAACGATTGGCAAGCCGACGAGGATGAAGCGGAATAACCGCCGCGCCACAAGTCCCTCGGGTGCTCTACTGGCAAGATAAGTCAGGGAGTGTTCCCTGGAGCCAACCGTTGGCGGCAGGGATGCCGCCATCGAGCCCCCAGGGATGGGTTCACGGCGAGTTGGCGAAAGGGAATGCCCCTGGCTGTCGCTTACCGTGAGTCGCCGGTGTGCTTTTTGCTGGGCTTATGCTTGCGCCTTCTGCCAACAGGTCGGTTGCCAGCTGGTGGAGAAGTCGCCGCTGCTCAGCCACAAGACGCCATCACTCACCGTCATCTGCCAACTCATATTGCGCTCGGCGCGGGAAGCCAGCGCCAACGCCAGGTCATCATCGACAAAATAGACGTTCAGGTTTTGTTGCTTGGCCAGCAGCGGCTGGTTCTGCTGCCACCAGATCTGTGCCGCGCGTGAGCCATAGGTATAGAGGGTCACGGCCGCCGAGCGGTTGCAGGCCCGTTTGAGACGCCGCTCATCGGGCAGGCCAACCTCAATCCAGTGGGCGATATCACCATGCAGCTCCTTGCGCCACAGATCCGGCTCGTCGTCGGCGCACAACCCCTTGGTAAATTCCAGATCCGGTGCGGCATTGAGTCCCCAGGCCAGCAGACGCATCATCAAACGCTCATCGGTTTCCGAAGGATGCCGCGCCAGAGTCAGGGTTTCCTCCAGATAGACGTTGCGGTCGGTGTCGGCCACATTGACAAGTGCCTTAAAAATAGTCGCTTTGAGTGCCATGTCTGTTCATCCATCGCCAAAATGGGCCTCAGTCTACTGATCCACCGCACAAGCAACAAATTTATCTGGCTCCCCCCCTTTTGGTCGGAGCCAAGCCTCATATACTGAAACTGTACCCGCAACGATAACCACGCTCGTTGCGTCAGTGTTCTCGCTCATCGAACCGTCAATAACGCCAAGAAAGATAATGATGGCGAGCTTTTTACAGAGGGAATGGATATGGAAACTCAAGACATGAATGTGCAGAGCGAAGAACGCGTCAAGGTGGTCTGGCTCATCAAGGGCATAGCCAAGAGCAAGATCACCCTGCAACCAGCTCAGATCAGTGAAGGCAATATGCCGACGCGCTTTATCAGCTGGCGCGAGGGCGAACCACGGCCGATACGCGTGCCCTGGATTGTTGCCAAGACGAAATCTGCCACGGTCGAGCTGGTGGAAAATATCCAACCGAATATCATCGATGTTCGTCGCCATGTGCAGTGGCGCGATACTTCACCACAGGTCAAGGTGTCGTGGATGAGCCGCAACACCCCGGCCCCCAACTTTGACAATTACCTCACCCTGATGATGCCCAAGCGTGTCAGTTGGGAATGTGGTGATGTGCAGGCGCCAAAAGTCAGCTGGGTCAAATCTTCGTAAGCAGATCCCCGACCGCCCAACGCGGTTAACAGCCTGCATCCCGGATAAAAATGCCAACGCCCGCAGTGATGCGGGCGTTGTTGTTGCTGCGGAGGCGTGAGCCAAGGCTCTGGTAACGCGGTGGCTTGCTGCCGTATCAGTTCAGTAGAAAGCGCACTGCGGTGCGCATGCTGTAGGCGCGGCCTTTGACATCGCCCAGGCAGGAGCAGGCCAGAAACTCGCCGGCTTCAGAGCTGCCCTTGATTTCCCCGACCCGGCACGGCCAGCCTTTTTCGTTCTCTTTGCGGATCATCCAGCTTGGACCAGCCAGCGCTTCGGCATACACGCCCGGATAAATTTCGTTGCCTACAAACAGTCCGTTCACAAATACGCTCATCGTCTTCTCCTGAAAATTCATCTTGAGGGGAACCGGCTGGCATCCATCACTGCTTCGGCGCGCATTCGGTGTATGAATAGACAGTACTGTATGAATAAACAGTTTTCAAGCGCTTATCCAGATCTTTTGTAGAAATAGTGATCAGCACACTAGGGGATACGAAAGGAACTGCGGATAATCCGCCCCCATGGACCGATGCGCACAGGGAATGGCATGAGTCGGGATCGATTATTACGTCTAAGCGACTATCTGGAGCGCTACCTCTTCGAACCGCTGGAGATCGGCGATCTGGTCGCGCAATCCGCACTGTCGACGCGCAGCTTGCAACGTTACTTCAACACCCAGGTGGGTGAAGGACTGGTGTGTTACCTGCGTGGCCGCCGTTTGAGCCGGGCGGCCGAGTTATTGCTGAGCGGACATCCGGATATTCTGTCACTGGCGCTGGATTGCCAGTTCGGTAGCCATGAGGCCTTTACCCGCGCCTTTAGTCGGCAGTTTTTCATGACCCCCAGCGAGTTCCGCCAATCGGGCACGGCATTTCATTGTTACCGGCGTCCGGTGCTCAACGAAGGGGCGCTCACTGAACTCGCCGCGCACGCACAAGCCGAGCCACAGCTGCATTGGCAACCGGCACAGACGCTGTGGGGCCTGCAAAGCCCGATCGGTGATGGCGGCCCGGGTAGTCCAGAATTTGCAGGGACCCTGACGCGGCTGATGGATCAGTTGGCGTATCTGTTCCCGCGCCAGCCGCAGCGGGTCTTGATGAGCAAGGAGCCGTCGCTCGTGACCAAGCCACTGATGCTCACCGTCGCCACCACGGCCGGCCCAGGCGCCGCCCCCCTGGGCCTCGCTGCCCTGCCTCTGCCCGCCAACTGGCAGGCAACCTTTACCTTGCGCGGCTCTGTGCAGCAACTACCCGTGTTCTTGTATCACTGCTATGCCCAGTGGCTGTTTCATCGCGGCTGGCACCATGCGGATGCGCCGATTGAGTTGCATATCCCATCACCGCACTGCAACGATCCATTCCGTTTCACCCTGCCAGTGCGCTCGACGCCCAGCCCGGAATACCGCCTGTGGTGATCAAGAAGACAATCCAGATAGCCGCCGATATTGGCGCAGGAAATCAAGTACCAAGGGCTCGCCGCTTGTAGGCTGGTCACTCTCACTTTCCGCTATCAGGATCACGGATGAAACTATGCCCATCGATCGCAGCCCTGCTGCTGTGTTGTTCTCTTCCCCTCGCAATGAGCCAGGCCGCTCCACTCCCCCAACGCTGGCAAGGCACCTGGGGCGATGGCATCCGCGACGGGTTGAGCCTGGACATGGCCGCCGCCGAGCTGGGCAAGCCACTCCGAGTGCACTACTGGCGTCAGCTGGATGCCGATTGGCAAAAGGCCAGCATAGAGTTTGATGTGCAGGCCGAGGTGCAATCGACCTCGCCTCTCCGGCTGCACTGGGCGCTGGAGGGCGATCCGGATCGGGGCATCATGGACTTGAGTTACCAGCCAGACCGTGACGAAATGCAACTGCACTACCAAAGCAGCCGCCAGCAAGGAACCATGCTCATGACCCAACACGCACAAACTCCAGCCGCCGAGCCAGCCCTGACACCCGCACCGGGGCGCGAGGCGATCCAGCTGCACCTGGCGGCGCCGTCCGCATCCAAGGTCTATGTCTCCGGTGAGATGAATGATTGGCAAGCCGATACCCTGCCGATGACCCAGGATACCGAGGGTAACTGGCAACTCACCCTGTATCTGGATCCCGGCAAGTGGGCCTATAAATTTGTACAGGATGGACGCTGGATCGCGGATCCGGCTGCCCAGGCGCAAAGCCCGGATGGCTCTGGCGGGATGAACTCCCTGCTACAGGTCGGCCCAATCGATCAGCGCTATCAACCCCGTGCCAACGCGGATGAGCGGGGCACTGTGCAGACGCTGACAGTCACCAGCCGCCGATTGGGCGTCCAGCAGTTGCTGATCTATCGGCCCGCGGGCAGCGACCCGAAAAAACCTCTGCCCTGGGCGCTGATGCTGCACGGTTATGGCATGGATCGGCAGCAATGGGTGCAGGATGGCCAGCTTCCCGCCCTGCTCGATACCCTGATCGCCGAGCACACCATGCCCGCGATGGCGCTGCTGATGGTCGATGGCGGCAAGAGTTTCTATCAAGGGGATGTCGCGGACTTTTTAATGCAGGAGTTGTTGCCACAGACCCGGCAATGGGGTTTGAGTGACGACCCGAAACAACGGGCGGTCGTCGGCATGTCGATGGGTGGATTCGGTGCGTTCGCGCTGGCCTATCAGCATCCAGAAGCATTTGCCTCCAGTCTGGCGCTCTCCGGCTATTTTGATCCGGCACGGATGCCGGTACTCGATCCCCAGCAGCTAGCTCGGATGCCCAGCACCCATTTCTACTGTGGCAAGAACGATCACATCAGTACCGCCACCAATCAACGCCTGGAGCAGCAACTGCAGGCCGCCGGGCACCCTCTTCCCTTCCAGTATGCCCCGGGTGGTCACACCTGGCACTACTGGCAAGCGTTGATGCCGCAGATCATGCCAACCTTGGCCCGGCAACTACAACCAGCACCCTTGCCGTAAGCGCTATCCCAGTTACCGGTTGTAAATCAAGAGGGATGGAGTCTGGATGAAAAGCAGACCGTTGGCGGCAGGGATGCCGCCATCGAGCCTCCAGGGATGGTTTCATGGCGCGTCTGCGCTCAGCCAGACTCCAGCGCAACACCGAACTGGGAAAGAGCCTTGCCGTAAGCGTAAAACAGCACTGGGGTATTGCGAGGCGGACCCTCCACGGCCCGTCCGGCCATTAATCCCGCAACAGGCTGGCATCGACTTTCAGGATCGCCTTGCGGATCGGCATCGGTTCAGCGACGGCACATAGCGGCCTGTGGGCATCACCGGGCCAGAACACCACAAAATCTCCGGGCCGCATATCGAGAAACTGCTCGCCCTCCAGCTGGTTGAAAAACGCCAGATCCTGGGTCGCCAGCCGATCATCATCCGGTTGCTGGCGAGCGCGCTGCGGCCGATAACCCATGCGCTCTTCACCTTGCAACAGCAGTTGCACATCCAGATAACGGGCATGGATCTCCGGCCGCCGCTCGGCAGCCGGGGCCGTGTGATCATCGGCCAGGATCACAAAGGCCCGCTCGCCATCCAGCACATGCTTGCCCGGTTGGGGCTCCCTGGCCAGCAAGGCCAGAGCCTGCACCAGATAGTGGCGCAAGCGAGGGGGTAAGCTATGGATATGGTCCAGATCAGCAATATGGGCAGCAAACACGGTGGAGCTCCTTGATACAATGGCTAAGGGATGGCAATGGCGCAAAGCGTCATCTTACGCCCGGTCAGGGATGACGCCAACCGGGTACGCCATAGGTGCGAACAACTGGCACACCGATAGATCACACTATCTGTAAGCCTATCGGCAAACAGAATTGCCTGACGATTGCACTCGGATGCAGTTGATCTTAGGCTGTGTGCTCATTATCCAAGGAGTTTGCATGCACACGGATCCGTTACTCTCCTGGCGCCGGCTGTTCGCCCTACCCGCCCTCATCCACATCATCTTGCTCGGTACCTTCCTCTCGCGGTTTGCCTTCTTCATGGTCTGGCCCTATCTGGGATTGATGCTGTTCCAGAAATTCGCTCTCTCGGCGACCGATACTGGCCTGATCCTGGCGCTCTCCTCCGGCTTCAGCACCCTGTTCGGCATCTATGGCGGCAATCTGGCAGACCGCTATGGTCGCGGCCGCATGATGCTCACCGGCAGTGGTCTGGGGATCCTGGGGATGAGCCTGTTTGCCTGCGCGGCGAGCCCGGCCTGGTTTGCGTTGGGAGCCACCTGTAACGGCATGATGCGCTCCTTGTTAGAAAACCAGAGCCGCGCCATGATTTCCGACCATTGCCCCGATGGCCGTGATCGGGAGCTGGCCCTGCAACTGCGCTACTACCTCATCAATCTGGGCGGCGCCCTGGGCCCCTTATGCGGCCTCTGGCTCGGGCTCTCCGCCCAGCAGCACACCTTTTGGCTGGCGGCCGGCGGCTACCTGCTCTATGGCTTGCTACTGGCCGGCGCCCTGTGGCGGGTGACCGACAGCCGCAGCCAGGTGCTGAGTTCACTGGGCTTTGCCGCCACCTTGCAGGTGCTGGCGCGGGATCGGGCCTTCTTGCTGCTGACCCTGGGCAATGTGCTGACCATGTTCGTCTACGCCCATTTCCAGAGCACGCTGGATCTCTATCTGATGCGCTTATCCATCCCCGATATTGCCGCACTCATCACCCAGTTGCTGCTCATCAACACCCTGACCATCGTCTTCTTGCAACTGCCACTGGTTCATGGACTGGCGCGATTCAGTGCCGGGCAGCGCATCCGGATCGGCAGCGTCCTGTTCGCCCTGGCACAGATCGGTTTCTGGTTTACCCCTGTCTCCTGGCCCATGGGCTGGCTGCTGAGCGCCTTTGTGTTGAGTATCGGCGAGGTGATCCTGTTTCCGGCCCTCAATCTGCGGGTTGATGAACTGGCGCCACCCCATCTGCGTGGCAGTTATGTCGGTGCTGCCTCCCTTTATTTGTTGGGCTCCGCCAGTGCGCCCATTCTCGGCGGCCTCATCATCGATCACCTGGATGGGCAATGGCTGTTTATCCTCTGTTTTGTGCTCTGCGCCATCGCCTATGCCTTCTATTTCCGCTCGGAAAACATACCCGTCTATGCAAGAGCCCATCGGCAAGAACAAGGCACTGTCGAAGAGCAAGGGTGAGAGCGCAGTCCCCAGCCTGATGAGCCAGGCTGGGGAATTTGCACCACATGCGTGCATGGTGCCATAGCTGAATCCATTCAACTTACTGATTTTTAAGGAATTGACCCACCACGCGGTTTTGGTACGCCCTTTGCGATACCTCCCTGTAGAAACTGTCAGGGTTGACAGTCGAATAGGGGATCCATCATGCAACAAAAGGACAGTAAACAACCGGCCCTCAAGCGTACCTTGGGAGCCTTTCATTTGTGGGGGATCGCCGTCGGTCTCGTCATCTCCGGTGAGTACTTCGGCTGGAGCTATGGCTGGGCCCAGGCCGGTACCCTTGGTTTTCTGGTCACCTCCGTCCTGGTGGCGGCCATGTACACCGCCTTTATCTTCAGCTTTACCGAGCTGACCACCTCCATTCCCCATGCGGGCGGCCCCTTTGCCTATGCCTATCGGGCCTTCGGTCCTGTGGGTGGCTATATCGCCGGCTTCGCAACCCTGGTGGAGTTCGTGTTTGCGCCACCGGCCATCGCCATGGCGATTGGTGCCTACCTGAACGTACAGTTCCCGGCTCTCGATCCGAAGTGGGTTGCGGTGGGCGCCTATCTGGTGTTTATGAGCCTCAACCTAGTCGGAGTGGGCATTGCCGCTACCTTCGAGTTGCTGGTGACCCTGCTGGCCATCTTCGAGCTGCTGGTGTTTATGGGTGTAGTGAGCCCAGGCTTCAGCATGGCGAACTTTGCCGCCAACGGCTGGGCTGGCGAATCCGAATTCAGCATGGGGGCTATCTCCGGTATCTTTGCGGCGATCCCGTTTGCCATCTGGTTCTTCCTGGCCATTGAAGGCGCAGCCATGGCGGCCGAAGAAGCCAAGGATCCGAAGAAAACCATTCCCAAGGCCTTTATCGGCGGCATCCTGACCCTGGTGGTTCTGGCCATGGGCGTGATGGTCTTTGCCGGTGGCGCCGGTGACTGGAGCAAGCTCTCCAACATCAACGACCCCTTGCCGCAAGCGATGAAGATGATCGTTGGTGAAAGCAGTGGCTGGTTGCACATGCTGGTGTGGTTGGGACTGTTTGGCCTCATCGCCTCTTTCCACGGCATCATCATGGGCTACTCACGGCAGATCTTTGCCCTAGCCCGCGCCGGTTATCTGCCGAAATCACTCTCGGCGGTCAACGGTCGCTTCCAGACGCCACACTGGGCAATCCTGGCCGGTGGTGTGGTCGGCATCCTGGCTATCTTCTCCGATTCACTGATCGTCATCGGCGGCATGCCGCTGACCGCCAATATCGTCACCATGTCGGTGTTCGGCGCCATCGTCATGTACATCATCTCCATGGCCGCGCTGTTCAAGCTGCGCAAGAGCGAACCCAAGCTGGAGCGTCCATTCAGCGCCCCGCTGTTCCCGTTCGCCCCGGCACTGGCTCTGGGTCTGGCCGTGCTGTGTCTAGCCGCCATGGTCTACTACAACACTATGCTGGCGTTGATCTTCGGTGGCCTGATGCTGGTCGGTTACGCTTACTTCCGCTTCACCCATGATGCCGAAATCTCCTCCGCCGATGGCGAGCTGGTGAAGGTCTATTAATCGGCTGCGTTGCAAGACGCTGCCGTAACAGAAATCGTCTGCCGCCGCTAAGGCGGCAGCCATGAGCAACAACCTGGTGATTTGCCACCGGCTCGTCCGGTGGCTTTTTTCCCGGCCCGGCAGAACAACCCTGTTGTTCCTGCGTTACCCGTTAAAGCGAGAATTCCATGTACCGAAGCACGCTGGCACACCAGAATTACCACTTTCCCGACCTGTGCAGTCTAATGGCCAAAGCGACCCCCGCACGCTCCGGCGATTATCTGGCCGGTGTCGCGGCCGCCTCCGCCCAGGAGCGGATGGCCGCCAAGATGGCACTGGCGGATCTGCCATTGCGTACCTTCCTGCAACAACCGCTGATCCCCTATGAACAGGATGAGGTGACCCGGCTGATCCTGGATGAGCACGATGCCGCGGCATTTGCTCCCATCAGTCATCTGACGGTAGGCGACTTCCGCAACTGGCTGCTCTCGGAGGCAGCCGACAGCGCCACCCTGGCCCGGGTAGCGCCCGGCATCACCCCGGAGATGGCCGCGGCGGTCAGCAAGTTGATGCGCAATCAGGATCTGATCCTGGTGGCCAAGAAGTGTCATGTCGTCACCGCCTTTCGCAACACCATAGGCCTGCCAGGTCATCTGAGCGTGCGTCTGCAGCCCAATCATCCGACCGATGATCCTCAGGGCATAGCCGCCGCCATGCTCGACGGCCTGCTCTATGGCGCGGGCGATGCGGTGGTGGGGATCAATCCGGCCAGTGACAACCTGCCGGTACTGGCGAGCCTGAACCAGATGCTGGATGAGGTGATCCAGCGTTTTGCCATTCCGACCCAATCCTGCATCCTCACCCATGTCACTAATACCCTGCAGCTCATCGAGCGCGGAGTGCCGGTGGATCTGGTGTTCCAGTCTATCGCCGGGACCGAAGCGGCCAACCGTGGCTTTGGCATCAATCTGGCGCTACTGGCCGAAGCCCATGACGCCGCCTTGAGCCTCAAGCGCGGCACAGTCGGCCAGAATGTCATGTATTTCGAGACCGGTCAGGGCAGTTGCCTCTCCGCCAATGCTCACCATGGTGTCGATCAGCAGACCTGCGAGGCGCGCGCCTACGGCGTGGCGCGCCATTTCAAACCCTTGCTGTGCAATACCGTGGTCGGGTTTATCGGCCCCGAATACCTGTATGACGGCAAGCAGATCATCCGCGCCGGGCTCGAAGATCACTTCTGTGGCAAGTTACTGGGTGTGCCGCTGGGCTGTGATGTCTGCTACACCAACCACGCCGAAGCGGATCAGGATGATATGGATACCCTGCTGACCCTGCTGGCCAATGCCGGGCTCACCTTTCTCATCGGGGTACCCGGGGCCGATGACATCATGCTCAATTACCAGAGCACCTCCTTCCACGATGCGCTGTATATCCGCGAATTGCTCGGCCTCAAACACGCGCCGGAATTCGCCGACTGGCTGGTGCGCATGCAGTTGACCAATACCGGAGGCCAGTTGCTGGATGCCAATCTGCGTCATCCGCTACTGAGCCAGTTTGGCCCCACCAGCCCAAGCGGCCGCGTCGCCTGAAGCCTGCCGGAGAATCACTTATGTCTGAACTCATCCATCTCAACCCCTGGCAAGAGCTCAAACGCTATACCTCGGCGCGCATTGCCCTGGGGCGCACCGGCGTCAGCCTGCCCACCGATGCCCTGCTGCAATTTGGTCTGGCTCATGCCCAGGCCCGGGATGCCGTGCATCAACCACTGGATGTGACCCAGTTGCAGGGCGCATTACAGGTGCTGGGACAAGCCGTCATGACGGTGCACAGTGCCGCCAGCAATCGAGAAGAGTATTTGCGGCGTCCGGATCTGGGACGACGCCTGGATGAACCGAGTCGCCAGAAGCTGCAAGCCCTGGAGCTGGCGGATTACGATCTGGTGATAGTGCTGGGTGATGGTCTCTCCTCGACCGCCCTGCATCAGAATGCCCAACCGTTTATGGCCAGCCTGTTGCCCCATCTGCGGCGTCTGCAGCTGAATGTGGCGCCCCTGGTTGTCGCCGAACAGGCTCGGGTTGCTCTGGGCGACGAGGTTGGCGAGCTGCTCACCGCCCGCGCCGTGCTGGTGCTGATCGGCGAGCGTCCGGGCCTCTCCTCCCCCGACAGTTTGGGCCTCTATCTCACCTGGCAACCGCACGTCGGGCGCATGGACTCCGAACGCAATTGCATCTCCAACGTGCGTCCCGCCGGGCTGGACTTCCCCCAAGCCGCCCACAAGCTGGCCTGGCTGCTGGAGCAAGCCTTTATCCGCCGCCTGACCGGCGTCGATCTGAAGGATGAGAGCGAACAACCCCAGCAACTGCTTGAACATGATGAGGAGCCGCAGCCCGCGCTCCCGTCCTGATGGGTTACCGGTAAAACCCCAACCCAGGTGTTCAACCTGCATTTCGGGAGCTTCGGCTCCCTTTTTTTGCCTTCGCGTACGCTCGAAAAATCCCGCAGCAAGAAACAGACAGACCGAGGAGTCTTACGTGCTACCTAGCCTCACCACAGATGCCAAACCGGTATCAGGCGGAATCGGATTTCAGTGATAGACTCAGGGCACCCCATTGCGACAACCTGTAATTTAATTACACAAACATCGACCAGAAGCCCATCAATGCCTGATATAAATCAATTTTCATCAACAACCTTTGACAATCTCATTCATTGATGTAATTTAATTACATATTCATTTGGAGGTGTCCCATGAAAATCGCCCTGTTCAGTGCCAAAGCCTATGACCGTGACCACTTTGAACTGGCCAATCAGGCCTTTGGTTATAAACTCGACTATTTTGATGTGCGTCTCGACCCGAAAACCGCGCGTTTGGCGCACGGCTACCCCGTGGTCTGCGCCTTCGTGAATGACGATCTCAGCCGCGCCGTACTCACCGATCTGGTCGCTAATGGCACTCAGGTGCTAGCCATGCGCTGCGCCGGTTACAACAATGTGGACTTGCAAGCCGCCAAAGAGCTCGGCATCCGAGTGGTCCGGGTGCCTGCCTATTCTCCGGAGGCGGTGGCCGAACACGCGGTCGGTCTGATGATGACCCTGAACCGCCGCATTCATAAGGCCTACCAGCGCACCCGGGATGCCAATTTCTCCCTGGATGGTCTGGTGGGTTTCAATATGCATGGCCGCACCGCCGGGATCATCGGCACCGGCAAGATCGGCATCGCCACCCTGCGCATTCTCAAGGGCTTCGGCATGCGTCTGCTGGTCAGTGACCCATACCGGAATCAGGCGGCGCTGGATCTGGGGGCCGAATATGTCGATCTGGATACCCTGTTCCAGGAATCCGATGTCATCAGCCTGCACTGCCCGCTGTTCAAGGAAAACTATCATCTGCTCAACGCTGAAGCCTTCGCCAAGATGAAGAACGGCGTCATGATCATCAATACCAGCCGCGGTGGTCTGCTGGATGCAACCGCGGCGATTGAAGCTCTCAAGCAGAGCAAGATTGGCGCCTTGGGGCTGGATGTATATGAGGAAGAGCAGGAGCTGTTCTTTGAAGACAACTCCAACGAAGTGATCACCGATGACGTGTTCCGTCGCCTCTCTGCCTGCCATAACGTGTTGTTCACCGGTCACCAGGCGTTCCTGACCAAGGAGGCGCTGCTGGCGATCTCCAACACCACGCTGGAGAATGTCCGCAGCTTTGCCGCCGGACAGAAAAATGGCAACGAGGTGGAATAATCCTCACCCGCCCGACAAGAAGAGGAGCCTATGGCTCCTCTTTTTTTCCTTTAAAATCAAGGTAACCGGTTACTTCTTACCGCCTCGGGAAATGAAAGGCCTTTCATTTCCCATCATGATTCTTTGAGCTTGATCACACCCAGCAAAGCAGGAAAAATGTGTCTCCTTTGGTGCCTCATGGGTGAGTCACCCCAGTACAAGGACCTGATGAATGCACAGCTTGACCCGGATCTGGACGCCTATCCTGCTGACGTTACTACCGACCCTGGCGCTGGCCGCCACCAAACCGGCCGTGGTCTACAGTGTCGCCGACAAATATGACCATTCGGTGAATCAGCAAGTCTACGAAGAGGGCGTGGTGCGCTACCGCAAGGAGACCGGCATCCAGGTCACCGAACGTGCACCGGCGGGTGCCGCAGAGCGCCTGAACACCTTGCGCCAACTGGCAGGCGATGGTTATAGCCCGATTGTTCTGGTGGGTGGCGAACAAGTCATAGCGCTACAAACCATCGCCGACGAGTTCCCCAAGACCCAGTTCACCCTGCTGGATGGTCAGCTGGATAAGCCTAACGTGCGCTCTATTCTGTTCAAGGTGCAAGAAGGAGCCTTCCTGACCGGAGCCTTGGCTGCGGCCGAGTCGGAGACCGGTATCATCGGCTTTGTGGGCGGCCTGGATCTGCCCGGCATCCACCAGTATGGCTGTGGTTTCGAGCAGGGGGCCAAATATGCCAATCCGGCCATTGAGGTGAAGCAGAGCTATGCTGCTTCGACACCAGCGTTAGCCTTTGCCGATCCGGTCAAGGGCAGCTTTTTGGCGAAAGAGCAATTTGCCGAAGGGGTCGATATCATCTTTGCCGCCGCCCGGGGCACCGGCCTTGGCGTGTATCAAGCCGCCGCCGATGAAGGTCTCAGAGCCATAGGCTCCGACACCAACCAGAACGGACTCTACCCTGGCACCATGCTCACCTCCATGTTCAAGAGCATGGGACAGGCCGCCTACACCGCCTGGGAAGAGGCCGAAGTCGGTACCTGGACACCGGGAGTTCTGAAACTCGGCTTACTGGATAACCATGTGGGCTGGGCTCTGGATGCCAATAATCAGGGACTGATTAGCCAGGGACTGCGCGACAAACTCGAAACCCTGCGCGTTGATATCGTCACCGGTAAACTCAAAATTCACGACTATACCCAGACCCAGCACTGCGACTACATAACGCCCACCATCGGTGCCATCTGTCCACCCGCTGGTAAAGCAGGTAGCGGCACTCTGTGTAAAAGCTAAGGGGCTGGCGTCAGAGGTTGCCGTCAAGCACCACGGCGATGATAACCGGCCCCATCGCTCCAGGATGCCCGGGGCTGACGGCCAGCCGGATCCTGGGCAAACCAGCGAGTGAGCAAACGGTACAGCTCGGGCTCCTGCTCTTGTAGTCGTCGAGGCTGGGTGAAAAATTGCTCGCAGAGAATGGAAAAATACTCATCCGGTCCCTCGGCGGCCTGCTCATCCAGCCAGCACGGCTGGCCTGTTTCAAGCTGCTGGCACACCCGGCGGTACCCCGACTCCAGCGCCGGTTGCCACTGGGCAATATCCACCCCGGGCCGCTCCGGCGGCATGCCGTTGGCCGTGCCTCCCGCCAGCATATCCAGCTTGTGGGCCAGCTCATGGATCAGCAAATGGTAGCCATCCCACTGGCCATCGTGCAGCACTTCCGGCCACACCAGCACCACAGGTCCCTGCTCCCAAGCTTCGCCCAGATGAGCGCTGGCCTCGACTCCCATCAGTTCGTTATCCAGCCACACCGGCTCCTCCCGTTCGACCGCATCGGGTAGCAGAATCACTTCATAGAAGTTGCGATACCAATCCAGCCCCAGATTCAATATCGGCAAGCAGGCCTGCAGTACCATCCAGCCTAATTGCTGTCGGGAGGGGCGCACCCCTAGGCAGGTAATACTCTTGCTTTGCATAAAACGCTCGGCCAGAGCCACCAAACGCTCCAGCTCCGGCCCAGACAACCCTTGCAGCACCGGAATGCTAGCCGCCAGGCTGCGCCACTCCGCCTCCGGCAAATAGGGCTGCCGCCGCGCCCCCCAACCCGACAGCCATTGCCACCACGCACGCCAGCTCATAGCGACCATTCTCCGCCTGGATGGACTAAATAGGGCCATCCCGTCCTGCTATAACCTGATATCACCAATCGTTCGCCTCGTCATCCAATCCTGAACATAGGAAAATTTACCACCTGGGTCGCAGCCGCAGCTTGTCAGCATCCCGGCTTGCCTCTAGAATCGCGCGCGCTCACCCACACTATTTCCGGGTACCACTCATGCAGTGCATCCCCACCACCCCTGTTTTGGAGAACAAACCGTGAACGAAAAATTGGCCAACCCCGCCCCGCTCGGCCTGATGGGCTTTGGTATGACCACAGTGCTGCTGAATATCCACAACGCCGGCTTTATGCCCATCAGCGCCATGATCCTGGCCATGGGTCTGGCCTATGGCGGCCTGGCGCAAGTGATCGCCGGTATCCTGGAATTCAAAAAGGGTAACACCTTCGGCCTGACCGCCTTCACCTCTTACGGTTTCTTCTGGATCAGCTTGGTGTTCCTGATCCTGCTGCCGAAACTGGGTCTGGGCGATGCCGCCGATGAGTTCGCTATGGGCTGGTACCTGCTGATGTGGGGCATCTTCACCCTGTTCATGTTCTTCGGCACTCTCAAAGGCCCGAAAGCGCTGCAGTTCGTATTCGGCTCTCTGGTCGTCCTGTTCGGCCTGCTGGCGGCGCGTGATTTCCTGGGCAATGCGACCCTGGGTACTATCGCCGGTTTTGAAGGGATTGTTTGTGGCGGCTCCGCCATTTATCTGGCCATGGCTGAAGTGCTGAACGAAAAATTCGGTCGCACCGTACTACCTATCGGTGAACCCAAGTAACGGTAACCACTCGTAACCGTTAAGCTGTCCCCCAGAAGACCGCCTTGTGCGGTCTTTTTTATTATGAAACAGGGCGCCATCAAGGCGCCCCGTTTGTATATCGGATCCAACGTTCGGATCAGGCGTCAGCGGGCTCGATATCCACCTCGGCCGTGGCCTCGGTGACGGCGCCCTCTTCGGCCATACAGGCCGCGGCGGTAAACAGCACATCGGTCGAGCTGTTAAGGGCCGTTTCAGCCGAATCTTGCAGCACGCCGATGATAAAGCCGACCGCAACCACCTGCATGGCCACATCGTTGCTGATCCCGAACAGGCTGCACGCCAGCGGGATCAGCAACAAGGAGCCCCCGGCCACACCCGATGCCCCACAGGCAGCGATGGTCGAGACCACGCTCAGCAGCAGCGCGGTTGCCAGATCCACCTCGATACCCAGGGTATGCACAGCCGCCAGTGCCAGCACCGAGATGGTGATGGCGGCGCCTGCCATATTGATGGTGGCCCCCAGGGGAATGGAGACCGCATAGGTCTCTTCCGGCAGCTTGAGCTTTTCACACAACGCCATGTTGACCGGGATATTGGCCGCCGAGCTACGGGTAAAGAAGGCGGTGACGCCACTTTCACGCAAGCAGGTCAGTACCAACGGATACGGGTTGCGCTTGAGCTTCCAGTAGACGATCAGTGGATTGACCACGAAGGCCACAAACAGCATACAACCCAGCAACACGACCAGCAGATGGGCGTAGCCCAGCAGTGCCGAGAAGCCGCTTTCTGCCAGCGTCGAGGCCACCAGGCCAAAAATCCCCAACGGTGCACAGCGGATCACCCATTTGACGATGCTGGAGACCGCGCGGGAGAGATCCTGGATCAGCTCCTTGGTGCCGGCATTGGCATGGCGCAGCGCCAGCCCCAGGCCGATAGCCCAGGCCAGAATACCGATGTAGTTGGCTTCCATCAGCGCCTTGATGGGGTTACTGACCACGCTGAACAGCAAGGTGCCCAGTACTTCGCTGATGCCGCTCGGCGGTGTGATATCTGCGGTATTGGTCGCCAGTTGCAGCTCCGATGGAAAGGCGAAGCTGGCGACGACACCGACCATAGCCGCACAGAAGGTACCGAACAGGTAGAGGATCAAGAGCGGACGGATACTGGTTTTCTGCCCATGTTGATGGCTGGCAATGGAGGCAGCCACCAGAATAAACACCAGTACTGGTGCGACGGCTTTCAAGGCACCGACAAACAGGCTACCGAGTAAGCCCGCCAGCTGTGCCTGTGCGGGTGCGATCCAGGCCAGCAGGCAGCCGAGTACCAGACCGACCACAATCTGGCTGACCAGAGATGTGTGTTGGAGCAAACGAATAAGGGGATTGGTTGATGGTTTCATAGCATATCCATGGCTGTGAATGTGTCATTAATGGGTCCATTTCGCCGCATACCTTCCTGACATATGCGGCAAATCCGCCACAGAATACCTGAATACTCGCTCATTTCCCCCTATGAATGCTTGGTAAAAGGGTTCAGATGTCGAATTTATGACCAAACGCAGATTTGACAGGTTTCCGGGGGCTCAGGATGCGAGAGCCCCATGTTAATCTGATGCCCTTTTCACGCCTTCTGAGCCCAGTGCCATGGTTTTGTCCTCCTTACAGCAGTACTTTGGATTCTCGACCCTCAGACCCGGTCAGGACGAGGTGATCGCGCACATTCTGGCCGGACACTCGGTGGCCGCGATTTTCCCGACCGGCTCGGGCAAATCATTGTGCTATCAATTACCAGCCCTGCATCTACCCCATCTCACCCTCGTCATCTCCCCTCTGCTGGCCCTGATGCATGATCAACTGGAGTTTCTGCGCAGCAAGGGCATTGCCGCTGCGGCGCTGGACTCGACACTGGATGCCAACCAGAGCCGTGAGCTGATGGGTCAGGCCGAGCGGGGTGAGCTCAAGATCCTGATGATTTCCGTCGAGCGGCTGAAAAACGAACGCTTCCGCCGCTTTATCGCCCGCATCCCGCTCTCTTTACTGGTGGTCGATGAGGCGCACTGCATCTCGGAATGGGGCCACAACTTTCGCCCCGATTATCTGAAGCTGCCCAGCTATCGTCAGCAATTGCAGATCCCCCAGGTATTGTTGCTCACCGCCACGGCAACCCCTGCCGTCATCGCCGATATGCAGCGCAAGTTTGCCATAGCGCCGGAGCATGTGGTGGCGACCGGATTTTATCGCGCCAACCTGGATATCAGCGTCTTACCCGCCCCTCAAGCCAGACGGGACCAGATGTTGCTGCAACTGATTGCGCAAGCGCCCCGGCTGCCGACCATCGTCTATGTCACCTTGCAGCAAACGGCCGAGCAGGTGGCGGCCTTACTGCAGCAGTCCGGCATCCAGGCTCAGGCGTATCATGCCGGTATGGGATCCGAGGAGCGCGAGGCCATCCAGCAGGGATTTATGACCAATCGACACGACTGCATCGTCGCCACCATTGCCTTTGGCATGGGCATCGACAAGGCGAATATTCGTCGGGTGGTCCATTACGATCTGCCCAAATCGATAGAAAATTACTCCCAGGAGATCGGCCGCGCCGGGCGGGATGGCCAACTCGCCCACTGCACCGTGCTGGCTAGCCGTGAGCAGGTCCCGGTGCTGGAAAACTTTGTCTATGGCGACACCCCGGATCGCGCGAGCATCACCCAAGTATTGGCAGAGATCTGCACTAGTCCGGCAGAATGGGAAATCGTCCTGCTGCGCTTAAGCCAGCGCAGCAATATCCGGCAGCTCCCCTTGAAGACCTTACTGGTCTATTTGGAGCTGGCTGGCGTCATAGCCCCGGCCTATAGCTACTTTGCCGAATTCCGCTTCAAGTTTATCCAGTCGCCCGAGGAGATCCTGAACCGGTTCAATGGCGAGCGCCGCCAGTTTCTGCAGCAGGTGTTTGCCGCCGCGCCTCGCGCCCGCAGCTGGTGCGCGCTGGATCTGGCCGAGCTGGCCCGTCTGGGTGCCGAGCGTAGTCGCGCCGTCACAGCGCTGGATTATCTGCATCAGCAGGGCTGGATCGAGCTGGAAAGCAAACAGATGACGGAGGTCTACCATCGGCTGGCACTGCCGGACGATTTGCAGCCCTTGAGCCTGCAACTGCACCAGCAATTTCTGGACAAGGAGCGCAGCGAGTTGCGGCGCATCCAGCACATGCTGCAGTTTTTCGAATCCTCGGCCTGTCTGAGTCAGCAACTGGCCCACTATTTTGCCGATGCCCAGGCCCCGCAGCGCTGTGGCCATTGCTCAACATGTCGCGGTGCCAGCGCCACCTTGCCCGCTGCCGCGCCCTCCAGCCTGCTGCAGACCGCGCCGCTGGAGAGCTGGCTGCAGCAATTACAGCATGCCTGTAGCCCGCACCCGCTGACACCCCGACTGGTTGCCCGCCACCTGTGTGGCCTGATGACGCCGCTGAGTAGTCAACTCAAGTTGCCCGGGTTACCCAGTCATGGTCGTCTGGCTCAGGTGCCATTTGCCGAGGTCGAAGCAGCTGCCCAACGGCTACTGAGTGGGCTCAATCTCTAGCCGTTTAATACACGTCTGAGAATTGCAACGCCCATCGAGTAGGAGGAGGCCTCGCGGCCTCCGTCCTCTCACACCACCGTACATGCGGTTCCGCATACGGCGGTTCATGT
>NZ_BAAGVN010000035.1:0-23217 GCF_054780855.1 Pseudaeromonas pectinilytica | reverse complement strand
TACACCTCCAAGTCATCCCATCACCACCACGGTGACCGGATAGCGCCTGTCACGGCGCTGCGCGCCATGCCCGGCGCACATAAGAAAGCCCCGACCTAATGGCCGGGGCTTTTTGTTTATCTGTGTGGCGTTGACCAAGCCATGGCTGCTGCCTGCTGTGGGCTAGGGCCGGTTGATCGCTGATCGCGGATCCGCCCAATGATTCCCGTGGCCGTGCTGTAAGCATCGGAAAGATCATCACCAAAGTTACGGCCGCCCGGCTGTTGATAGCCTTGTGGTTGCGGCGCACCTCCGCCGGTAAACGCCTTTGGTTGAGGAATAGCAGACTGATAGCCATCAGGAACGCTAGGCTGCCAATCGCCTGATAGCTTTACACCAGGTCTGCTTGGCGCATTAGTTGGCTGGGTGGATTGGCTGTTGTCTGGCTCACTACTGCCTTGCTGTTGTTGTGGCTGCTCGTGTGCCGCCGCCTCATCACCTATTGCCAGCCAGTATGCGGTATAACCACCGCCGCCAAACTCATTCATCAACGCCTGCGTTCCAGGATCACTAGCCATCACAGATCCGATATAGTCGATATCAGCTAGTGCAGCTTGCCGCTGTTCTTCTGTTGCAAACTTGTCGCTTTCGAGGATTTCGCTCTTCCGCTTTGATAGCGCATCAAACGTCCCGGCAAGGCTCTTGAAGTGGTTCTCTCGTGCATGAACGCTTTCGCTGTTAGATGCCTCTCTGGTTGCTTCAGCAAGGCGGCGCTCAAACATGGCCATATCGTGATCGCGGTTCCTTTGATTCTCAGTCGCCTGCGCCTCTCGTGATAGCCGGTTTTCCTCCTTGCTGGCTTCTATCTGGGTCTGCAGGTGCTTATCCTGAGCGCGAAGCTGGGTGTCCATTTCGCTCCGGCTGGCCAGGATCTGCGTCTGCATCTCACCGCGGCGCCGATCTTCTTCCTTCTGTCTGGTCTGCTCATTAAATCCAGCTTGGGCATTTTGCAGGGTCCCTGCTCCCAGGCCTTTTGCCAGCGCTGCTAATAGGCTCATGCTGCCACCTCCTGAGAATCTTCTTGTGGGTTATCAGCAGGCTCTGACTCATCCAGTTTCTGCGCCAGCTGAGACAGAATGGCCCCAGCATCGGCCAGAACCTGATCGTCGATAACATCGTCGCTGGCATCCATTTCTTTGAGCTTATCCATCGCCCGAAACAACGCATCCACCTTGCTATCTGGATCCGTAATGTTCCCAGTGGAAAGCAGATCCTTGCAGCCGACGTAAACCGCCTTCACAATCTGATTGGCTGGCACTTGGCGGCCCTGCTCTTTTGCCTGCTTCAGGATAGTGAACACGCCACCCGCCACCGATTCAGCGACCCCTTGAATTTTGTCACCGCCAGCCTGTAATCGACCAGCAACCGCCTGCCCACCATCACCGAGCAAGGCCGCTCCCAGCATGTCCATCAAGCCTTTGTGCATGGCATCTTGCTCGCCGCCCTGCTGTGGCTGTTGTTCAGCTGGCGCGTTTTGTTGTTGCATGTTCTGGATCAGTCCCATGTCGAAAGCTCCTTAGTAACGAGAACCAGCGGTGACACCCCACCGGGTTGGCTGATAGGTGGATGGTTGGGTTTGTGATGTGCTTGGCTGGGTGACAGAAGGTGTTGTGGTGGTAGATGATGAACCTTGGCTTCCCTGGTTATGGTCATTGCCCTCACCGCGGCTCTTGCTTGTGCCAGGCACCTTGTTACCGACTGATACATTCAGGTCGTTGATTAACTGGCCGGTGCCTGACGCGGGGGTTGTCAAGCTACCAGCCAGCAGGTTGCCAACAGGGCCAACTCCAGGGAGGAATGAAGACAGGCCGCCAAGCACGGCAGACAGTGACTTATCAATAAAGCCGCCATTACCCAATGTTCGGCCTTCATTACCAACCAAGCGCGACGAATCCAGCTCGCCCTTCGCAATCGCCGAACCCATACCTGAGAAGTAACTGTCCTTGGTCGGGATCGCATTACCGGCCGCAGAAACAGCCATACCCGGCAGGCCTCCCATCATCTTCCCGATAATCCCAATTCCAGCCTGATTGTTATAAGCCCCTGCCAGATCGCTGATGTTTTGCTTATCCGCAGCGGTGGCTGTGCCGTTTTTAACCTTGGCTTCCAGATTTCGGTACGTTCCGTTGAAGTTGTCGGTGTTGATGGTCTTGTTGAAATTCACATCTGGGTTGTCTGTGATACCGGTAAGCTCGCCAAATTCACCAGCCAAGCTAGTGCCAGTGTTCATCCCATACATTGACGCACCGCCCAGCGAACTGATGTTGAGCGGTGCCTGTTTATAGGTAGTTAGCGTCTTATTGACCGATGGGATGCTGGCCAGTTTAGCGGGAGTGCTGACTCCAGCTTTCCGGTCATTGTCGTTTTTATTCGCCGCGGCATTCATTTTCGCCGCTTCGCGGGCAGTTTTATCTCGTTCAGCTTGTGTCGCTGATTTGCCAGTGCTCCCAACGCCTGCCAGCTGTGTCCCCATAGATCCGATGGGGCCGATCGACGTAGACTTGGCCTTAGCATCCGCCTTTGCTTTTGCATCCGCCTTAGCCTTGGCATCAGCATTCGCTTTGGCGTCAGCCTTGGCCTTTGACTCGGCCCGCGCCTTAGCTTCTGCCTTGGCATTCCGATCGTTTCTGTCGTTTCTATCGTTGCGATTGGCTTTGGCCCCTTCGCTTCTGGCTCGGTCACCGCCGAACGATCCTGTAAATGCCATATCACACCGCCTGTTGTTTTTTCATGTTGGCCAGGAGACCGTTGCCAGTCAGTGGGCCATTGGTTGCCAGGGTCTCGGTCACTCCATACCTGGTTGCTTCACCACCAATCGCGCCGCCGTATAGGTCACGGCGAGCCCACTCCCGCTCTTGCATTTCCTTCTGATTTTTAATGGTTTCACGGTTCTCGAGATACGAGCCTCCAGCCATCAAAGCACCGCCTAAAAGATTGGCTGCCCCAGGGTTATTAGTTGTCCAATTGGCAGCAGATCCAAGCGCATCGCCTGCACCACTAAAAATTCCCGTTACGGTATCAACGGCAGTATCAAACCAGTCACCCATGACTATCTCCTGTTATCTAATTGTTTGATTGGCGCGGCGATATTTTTTGGCGGTACCGTGCCAGTTGCCGGTTTGGTGCCAGTGGCTCTCGCCGCCAACTCTGCGGGTGTGGGTGCCTTCGGTGGCGCCTTTGTTGTGGCTACTACGTTCGGCCTAATCGGCGCCGCTATGTAGGGTCCCGTTTTATTTGCTGCCTCATCCTTCTTTGGCGCTTCTTTAATTCCAACCGTTGGTAATACCTTGGTCGGGAACTGAGTCCAGTCCGGACGGATAGTGTTGATGTTCGAGTAAATTTGCCCGTACATCTGCAGCGTGGCATTCAGCTCTTTTTCCATGCCGGCCTTCATTGCTGGCTTGTCGGTTGTCTTGATGGTTTGATCGGCCTCAAGTGCCGCGATCCGCTCGTTGTAGCTGGTAACCTGGCTATCAATGGCTGACAGATACATGCCATGGGTGTTCGCGGCCACTTGCTGTGCCATGTAGGCCAGATCCTTGCTCGCGGTCTTTTCAAGAAGGGTGAGTTGCTGAGTCCGGTCCTTCTGTGCTTCTGCTGAGTTGTAGGTGTTCTGCTGCTCGTTGAGCGCCTTCTGGCTAGACAGCTGCTTGTCGAGCTCCTGCATTCGCTGCTGCCCTTGCTTATCCAAGATCCCCTGTTGAAACTTGTTCTGCAGCCCATCCCGCTCGGCCTGTAGATAAGCCTGCTGATTGTTCAGGGTTTGCTGATTCGACAACTGCTTGTCTAGCTCTTTCAGCTGCAGCTGCCCCTGCTTGTCCAAGGTGCCAAGCTGCTGCTTGTAAAGAAGCTGATCGCGCTGTTGTTGCATCTGCGCCTGCTGGGTATTCAGCTGCTTTTGCTGGCCGAANTGCTGGGTATTCAGCTGCTTTTGCTGGCCGAACTGCTGATTGTTCAGGGTTTGCTGATTCGACAACTGCTTGTCTAGCTCTTTCAGCTGCAGCTGCCCCTGCTTGTCCAAGGTGCCGATCTGTTGCTTGTAAAGCAGGTCATCTCTTTGCTTTTGCAGTGAGGCATTCAGGTTGGCCATGGTCTTGTCTTGGCCAAACTGATTCGACTGCATGTTCAACTGCTGCTGTCGATCCAGGGAGTTTTGATTTCCCTGCCAGCCCTGCTGCTTATCCAACATGGTGATCTGCTGTTGTTGGTCAGACCCCTGCATCACACGTTGATGCGTCTGCTGGGCATTTTGCTGGGCAATCGGCAATGCCGCATCGACCACAGCCCGCTGGGCGGCATCAATTCCTATCGTGCTATTTGACAGCCCCCGCTGGGAGGCGATGCCCTGCCCCTTACTCTGGGCCATTCGCATCAACAAACCGCCCTTATTTAAGGTGGCTCCCAATTGATCATTCACATTCGAACCATCGAACTTCGAGGGAGTGGAGATCCCCATACCCGCTAAGCCAGCCATTTGTACCCCCTATAAAAACGAAAACCCGCTCAGGGCGGGCATCAGTTGCACATGTGTGACTATTCGGTGATCGGGGGATTCACCCCGATCGGCAGTTGCGCCTTGATCTCGGAAACCTTATCGCGCCATACCTGCTCAGACTCCGGCGTCTTGTCGTACTGCCACTCCAGATAGAGAGGATCCGATTCGGTCTCGTAGCGCCGCTTGCGCCTGGCCAACTGACCCTCCGTTGCATCCCAGTCGCGCTGGGCTGTCACGGATGCAATCGCCTCCTCGCTCATTCCCAACTCAGCCATAAAGGTCTGGTCGTAGTTATCATAGGTTTTACCGTCATAAAGATAGCTCATTGGGTCTCCTCGTTGATTAATGGGTTGACTAAACATCTCGCAGCGCCAACAGAACGCAGGGATCAGATCGCAAAGGCGGGGCGAAACCCAACGCTCACGAACACGCTCAAGCGTGAATTGTTCATATTCACAGCGGCGAGGCCAGAGCCGGCTCCGAAGTTCCACAGGCCGCCATGCAGTTTGTTGATGAGTGCGTGAGTAATGAAAAGCCCCTCGAGTGAGGGGCTTTGTTTGTCATCGATTTATAACCATACGGTTTATCGACACCAGTTGGTCTACTGCTGCGCCATCCGTAAATGCGTACAAGCCCCCAACGTAACCAGACCATCTGGACGTAATTCCCGTATTAGGCAGTGTCAGCGTAAGCACCGCATTTCCACCTTGGAAGGCGTCATACACCTCGATGATCTGATTGTTCACTGAGCGATACAGCTCCATCCGACCTATTTTTGCATCAGTCGTCCAGCCACTAGCCAGCGAACCAAGCAGGGTATACGCAACCGCACCAGTATTATCTGTTTGCAAGGCAAGCAACATAAGGGTGTCTGTGCTGTTGCGATGCATAAGCAATGATGTTTGCTGGTTAGCATCTACAGCAGCTTGACTTGGCGTGTACCCCTGCCCAGACATGAAAATCACACCGGTGTTTTTAACGCAGGAGATATCAAACGAAATAGACACTCTCTCCCCAGCAAAACCACCAACTGCATTGGATAGTCTGTAAGCCCTTTGAGGAAGTACAACTTGCATACCAGTATCTTTTTTGAACGACCTGCTTATCCCGCCTGTTTCTTTCAGGGCATTGCAGCTAGTCAATTTATTGCCAGTATCAACAATCTTAAAAGATCCGTAGAACAGCGTAGCGGAATCACCCGAGCGATAAGTAACCTTATTCAGGCCGTATTTTAGGCGGCTATGGATGAACTGTTCATCAGATCTCTGGTAGCCAGATGTGTTTTTAAAGCCAGGTGATATGAGTGCTTTTGACGTCACGGCTGACCCGAACAGCTCCTTAACCTCTACTTTCGGCGCAACAGTATAAACTTCTGCCGCGTCAATGAACTCATTCTCAATGCCCTGATAAACCAAATAAGCATTACGACAAGTATTCCAGACCCAAATCGTAACCATGTCTGTATCTATTGGTGCAGCAGACGAGTATAAAACGTTGCCTCCCTGGCTGTTGTTCGTGTACTTGAAGATAGTAGTGTAATTGCCGACGTAGGCTGCTTCACTGCTCCATGTTTGAATTTCTCTTTCACCGCTGCTGAACTTAACGGTGTCAATCAGCATCTGTGATGCAAGATACTGAGCTTTTAAAGAGTGCCCATTGTTGCCGAAGTGCAGACCATCTGGCTGTTCTTTTGTCCAGATATAGCCATCGTTGTTATTCTGGATCCACTGTTTAAGCACATCGCCAATATCGACAACCAGCACACCGTACTTGTCACCCAAAGCGCGCTTGGCCGCATCCAGCTCACGGCGCGCCTCCTTGTGGTCTCTGGTGTCACCGAATTGGCCATTCCTGAACTCTGCATCACAAGTAAGAATTACCGGGATCGTACCTTCCGACACCATCCTGAACATCAGCTTCACGGTTTTATCAATGTGGTTATCAATCTGTGAACCAGCAGAGGTAATGTCGTTAAGCCCGAAGCCGATGAAACAGATGTTTGGAATACCGTAATACGGGTTATTCACCATAGCGGCCGCGTAGTTGTTAAGCGCCCACCCGTTGTCCATGCGCTGACCGCTATACCCTGCATTGAATGTCTTGATGTTATTGTTCTTGAATATCTCCCTCAGATATTCTTGCAGCTTGGCAGGCCATGCGTTGGGGGCGGTCAAGTTGTGATCAGAGTTACCTACGGCTTTACCGCCACTCGTTGGGTTTGCTGTCCAGCCTGTTGTGTTGTCGCCGTCTGTGGTGGAATCTCCGTAACACCCGATAGTGACTGTCTGACCAGCCCACATCTTGGCGCATAGCAGTTCGATACCACCACGTTTGGTTAACTCGTCTCGCAATGAAACGTTAGACCTGTCGGTCCACGCATTCACACCAACCCCTCCTGAACTGGCCGGAGTGCTGTTAGCGGGCACAGTTTTAGGGAGCGCGCCGCCCCATGAATACGCAATGCCAGTAGCCCCAAAGAGCAGCACATCAGTCGCAGATGTGACAGTACCACCAGCCTCAAAACTGCCAGAAACCCGCGTATATCCAGCCCCGGCATAGCTACGACGCAGCGCCTCAAAAACCTTAGATTCATTATCAGAAATTCTAGGTTCTAGTTCATCTCGTAGATCATTTACAGAAAGCCCATCAATACCCAGTGTAGTACGCATAGCAGCCGCATCAACATCATCTATGAGTGTACGAGCAAAGGGAGTTATAGAAGTAGTAGTAAATACATCAGGAGCGGTCGCGTATATTAGTTTATCTGCTGCTGTAGTTACACCAGCCAAAGCCGTGAGCGTCGCGTCGGAAGCCTGAGCGCCGAGCGTTGCCCGAGCCGTGGCAGCGTCAGCATCGTCGAGCAGAGTACGGGCGAAGTCCGTCAGTGTAGCGACAGCCGCGGCATCCACTCCTGTAAAGTACGGCAGTTTATCTGCTGCTGTAGTTACACCAGCCAAAGCCGTGAGCGTCGCGTCGGAAGCCTGAGCGCCGAGCGTTGCCCGAGCCGTGGCAGCGTCAGCATCGTCGAGCAGAGTCTTGATGAACGTAGAAACGCCGAGATTACTCAGCGCAGTACCCGGAGCGGCCAGCCCCGCCAAGTTGCCGCTCTTGCTCAAAAATCCTTCAAGCAGCGCATTGATTTGCGCTAGCTGTGCTGCCTCATCGTTCGAAACCGCAGCTCCAACTCTAACTGGCACCTCGAACCCACCTCCGTCTCGATGGGGTGCAGGGAGCTTATCGAAAGCTCTTTGTAAGGAATCAAACTCCGCTTCGATGGCGAGGCCATCAGCAAGTTCGCCAGGATTGCACTCAGTCTGGCGGTTATAATATGGATTAGACACGCTTGTCCCTCCGCGCCAAGTAGCGCAATAGCAACCCTGTCAGGGAAAAGTTTGGCTCAATAGCTGAGCGCCCCGAGAAGGCCAGAGAAATTGAAGTGGATTGTCCAGTTAGCTGAATTGCAGATGACTCGTCAGCGTCTGAAAGCCAGTAAAAGTTGTTCCAGCTGGAGTAGTTCCATACCCCCGCATCGATTCCAGATAGTGAAATTTTTTGGCGTGACGCCGAGTAGTGACTGCCATGCCAGTACTCCAGCGAGTGCGCGACATTCATTGTCAATCGCCCACTGCTGTTTTGTTCTAGCTCTGCCGAACGCCAGCTTTTGAGCAGTTGAGGACTACCGCAATGGGTGTAGGCCAACCTCAATAACCAGTTGATCTCACTGCCATCGAAACTGAACGCGTTGTCGCTTTGTTCATACACCATGCCTTCTTGACCGGACAGGGTAAAAAACACGCGCTCAACCTGCTCGTCATAGCGCCAGCATTGGTCAACCGGTGATGGATAGAAAAATTCTGATGCTTCGATGCTGCCATCAGCATTGAGCTTCACAGCCAAATTTCGACCAGATGTGGAGTAGAGCCGGTATTGATTGGCGTCCGCAACCTGACTGGATGCATGCCATGAAAATCGATTGATGACCGACTGGATCTTTTCTTTTGTATCCAGCAGATTGAGAGCGAAGTCGCCAAACTCCTGCACCCGATCAAGACGGACTAGGCCGCGATCCGATAACCCAATAGGTACAAACGTTGGCTGCAAAGTGCCGACGTGAATGCCGACCGACTCTGATATAACTTTCTGCTGCCAATCAGTGGCGCCGCTGCCATACAAGGCTAACGTTCTGTTTTTGCAGGTCACCAACAGGATGCCGCCCGCACTGATTTTCAGACCTGTAATTTCATCACCAACTGCAAACGCCTCAGCACCCAACATTCCAGACCAGGTTAATGGGTTACCTGGGCCGCTGTGCTGATACTGCCCGCCAGGGTATGCCAAAAACAGGTGATCGGCATGAGCCTCCACCAGAATTGGAGTATCCAGTGCCACATCAGCCACCGCATGTAATGGCACCACCCTGCCATTTTCACGCAACTCAAAAGCCCGCTGCACGCCTGATGCAAGGTATGCCCGGCGCATGGATGGGTCGCCAAAGAAATTATGAACCCTCACATCATATCGACCGCCGGCTGCGATGGTGATGGGAGCAACCGAGGACACCTGACAGGTACAACCTGATGCCGTCAAAACATTACCTGCGGCCACCGATTTACCGGACTCTATAACAAGAACCCCGGAAGATCCATCGGCATTCATCTGAGCGACTGCGTGGATCGTGACGCCATCGCCAGTTCGAACCAGCACAATATCGCCATCATCGATCCCACTTGCCGCCGTTACGCTGGCAAGCAAACCGAGATCGGCAACAGGTTGCCAACCAGTCGAGCTGGCTTTGAATAGCGCCGCCTCAGTTACGCTTTTGTCTCGGATAGCAAACACGCTATCCCGTAGCGCCACCACACAACGAACAGGGCCAATACCAGGAACAGAGCCAATAAACGATCTCCGCCAGTCAGCCGCACGGCCTTGAGCAACCAGAGCATCGCCAATGGTTCTGGCATTACGACTGACGCTTGTCGCCAGTGTGTAAGTGATGCCAGCGATAGTGAATGTGCCACCGGCTACCAACGGAGGCGCAATATCTGCACCAACAATGGCGTCATTACCGCTGACATGCAGCAGCACACCGCTCCCACCAGACCAACTAACAGGAATAAAACCACTCCATGCTGGCAGTGGGTTTACACCATCCGTCCGCAGGACAAAATACCCCTTAGTTTGTGACGGGGATGGGTGACCATCGAAACGGTCGTACCCGATAGTTCTCCGGTACCCGCCATTGATACCGGGCTCAACGTTAATCGCTGATATGGCAAACCCAGGATTCCTGGCTAATGGCGTTGTCGCCAGATCCAGCCCGCCACCCAACTGGATGAGTTGGCACTTCATCGCAGGCAGGCTCACCATTCTTCACCGCCACCAAAAGAGAGCTTGGCAACATGTTTACTCACGAGCAGCCCATAGTAGAAGTTCCATTCTTGCTGAGCCCGCATCAACAATTCAGCAGCAGCCAAGGTGAGCCCTTCACTGGTCAGCGCGTACCATACGATAGCCGCATGGTATTCAGGCTCAATGAATGGCTCGTCGCCATCGTTAGACAATGTCTGCAGCGGTGACGGTTCGTCAGCGAGCAACCAATCCCAGTCGCTGCGCATCAGCTGGATTTTCTGCCATGCCTCTCGAATGGCATTAACGTAGCGCAGGTCTCGTCCGCTTGCGTTCGATACGGTTTGCGGCCCGCTCCCGATGTCCTGGCACTCTGCTCGCAGACGCTGGCACAGCTGCAGATAGTTCATGGCTTAGCCAACCAGGCTGATCGGGTAGGATTGCACCATGCGCGGCAAGAGGTTCCCGGCTTCATCCTGCTCGTAGCGGGTTTCCTGAGCCTGCAGGATCACCTCGTAAACCGGGCGCGGCACTTCGACAACCTTCTCGCGCTGGAGGATGTACGCCACGCCATTGACGGACGCATAAACATCATCATTGCCCTTGCTGTTGGGGTCGCGCGAGATTTTCACCTTCACGCGAGGGGTCTTGTTGATCTCGCGTTGCTCGGAAGTTGGCGCACCGGTCTTGGCGGGCTCACTCGCTGAATTGTCTTGGTTGCGAGAGATGCCAGCGGCCTGCTCCTGCTCCAGGATTGCGGAGACCAGTTTTTCCCGCGCAGTATTCGCGGCCTTGTCGATGCCGAAGTTTTCCGAAAGATAGGTACGCAGCTCGGAAGGCTCGGCAGTATCCAGATTGATCAAGTCCATGGGGTATCCCTTTATTGTGAGCAAAAAAAAGGCCCACCGAAGTGGGCCAAGCAGTGGCTGCTGTTACAGGGCGGTAACCGCTACTTCAATGCGCGACATCCACAACTCATTGAGTCGAACTGCCGCAAAGTAGGATTTCCAAGCGGCAGAGCCGCGTTGACCAAGCGGATCATTACCGCGAGGCTGGTTGGGGTTAAGGATCATCGGGGTGATGGAGCCTGGGCCGCCGTTGCCCTTGAGCGGGACGATCCCGAAGCAATTCTGGGACAGCACGATCATCGGATAGACGTCAGCGCTGGTACCACCGGTTGAAAGCATGGTCCCCTTGGCGCCACCGGCATCCGGAAGGGATGACAACACCGGAGACAGCACGAAGCGAAACTCTTCGACCGAGCCGATTTCTTCCGGGCACAGCGGCTGGCGAGTGCCGTAATCAGCGACAGCCTTGAACCCAGCCAGGCCGCGAATGTCGGACTCGGTGTCGGTGTGCGCCACGATGACAAATGCCGCTTCAACGCCCTTGGTGCCGACGTTCACCGACGGCGCCAGGATCTTGGTGATTTTCTTGGCGCGTTGAGCCTTGAGGGAGCGGCTAGCCAGACGCAGTTTTGCCAGGGATACCGGAGTGTTGACCTGGTTACGGGCGGTGCCGTTGGCATAGATGACGCTGGTGCCACCGGAGATCACACCCCAGGTCAGCGCTTCGAAGGTCTCGGCGGCCTGTTCACCCAGCAACATGGTGACATCCTGCAGCACGGGATCTTCGTGGGTGTCGGCGATGACATCGGTGATCTCAGTCCAGGCACCATACTGCGCCATAGTGACGCTGACATCCTGGTACGCCATCTTCTGGCTGGCCGGGGTGACACCTTCGGTCAGTGCGGTGGTCGCTTTGGCGAACGGTACCGGGCGGCGGAACTTAACGGTCTGGCCCTTGTTCTTCGGTTGCGGCTTGGCATCACCAAACTTCTGCAGCACCAGGATAGGCTCTGCGTGTTCCAGCATTTTTACTTCGGCAATAATGCCAACTCGCGGGGAGATATCCCCATATGCGGTCATAGCCATTGAAGGCCTCCTTATCGATAAATCGGATTAGCGGCCAGATAGGCGCTTGTCGGCTTCACTGGCTGCTCGCGAGAACAGGGAGTTAACGTCGGAGTTATCCGCCGTTGCTCGACCCTGTGAGCTGTTGAGCGCGGCCATGTCTGCCAGCTGGCGCTGACGCTGTGCCTGTTTGTTGGTTTGAGTGCTGAGCGCGGTGTTTTTGTAGAAGGACAGCAATTGGGCGGCATCAGAGGCGCTATCCGAACTGGCTAGGGCTTGAATGCCTTGGTGCTGCCCTGCCAACCAGGTGTCAAACTCGGGAGTTGTGACGATCTGATCGGCGTCAGGGTGCAGCTTTCGCAGCACGTCGGTCTCTGCGTCCAGAAACGCTTGTTGCTGCTCGAGCTGGATCTGCTCTACGGGGCGACGTAACGGCTCAACCGCTTGCTTAACTTGATTTCGCAGTGACAAGGCAATGGCCTGCATGCTGTCAGCCAAGCCGGGGAAATCCTCCCGCATGGCCTCGATATGCTGCTCCAGATCGTCCAGCTGGTCGGCGGCATCGCTATGATTGCCAGCCACGCCAGCGGCCTTAATGGACTCCAATTGCTCATTGAAGCTGCGCTCTTTGTCAGCAAGCTGCCGCTGAGTAGCGGCATAGCGGCCATTGGCAGAACGAGCGTCTTGCTCGGCCTTTGCCTTGGCTCGCTCCAGCGATTGCAGGTATTCCCGTTGCTCCGGGGTGGCAGAGGCGAACAAATCAGGCGCGGCTTGCTGTTGAGCAGTGGCGGCGACCTGCGGCTGTTCATCTTCCGGTTCCTCGGCGGTAGTCCCTAGTTCTTCGCTGGTGACTGTCTCACCACGCAAACGGGCATCAGCGGCTGACGAGGCTTGCGCGAACGCATCCAGATCGCGGCTCTCGGCGGCGGACTGGCTTTCCTCAGTGGCGGCTGCTTCGTTATCAAGGTGATCCATCGATTACTCCTTTCGGGCAATAAAAAACCCGGCGCAATGGCCGGGTTATTTGGTTGGTAACTGGTTAGGTCTGATCTGGGGTGAAGGCTTCAATCAATTCAGTGAGGAGCACTATCTTGGCGCGTACCTTAATCGTCTCCTCGTGCGTCAGGTCTTGCTCGAGATCCCGGCGTTGCTGGCTGATCTCTTGCTCCAGAAACGCCAGAGCTGCGAGCGTGTCACCACTGCGAGATAGACGAGCTTTCTTAGCCATGCAGTTCACCCATCAGTTGGCGGGTATCGACCCCAGAGGCTGCGAGCGATGCAGCCAAGGTGTAGGCGCGTCGTGCTCGCTCCGGCATGGCAATCGTCCGGCTGTAGTTGGCGAACGGGTTAAAGCAAACGCCGTACTGGGATCCGATGATGTGCTGGACCCAGCTTGATATTGGGGCTCGCTTCATGCGGCTTGATCCAGTGAGCACTTCAACCGCCAGCCTTCCAGCTCCCACAGCTTTGCGCGGGCCTTTTCGGCTGCATCACGCACGGCATAGCGGGCACCAAGTTCAGCGTTGAAATTAGCCGGGTCAGCGCAGCCACTCATGCCGATAGCCAGAGTGAATCCATTGGCGGCGGTACCAACCGCGATTGTGGTGGTGGTACCAGGAACGACATAGGTGTGGAACGAAACACCAGCCATCAACGCATCAATCTGATCAGCCGTCACGCGAGGCGCAGTCAGGCCCAATGACAAGATCTCCTTTTCATCGGCTTGGTCTTGTTTCGCTGCCCGGTCGATCTCTTTGGTTTCGCTCATTCGCCATGCTCCAGAAACGCAAAAACCCGCACTAGGCGGGTTCTCAGGGACTATTACTCATTGTTGGTTCATTTTTGTGCTAACCGCCTGAGAAGTCAACTATTCCAAACCGAAATTGCCGTTCGGCGGCAAGAGTTGCTTCATCTTGATCTCGGCCATGAATTTCTGACTATCGTGTGCCTGCTGCTTATCCAGCTTCTCCAGCTCAATCAACAGCCGATCCTGTGACATCTGCTTGTTCTGCGCCAGCTTCATCAGCTCGATGCGCTCCCGGCGCTGGCTGTCCTCATGCTGCAGCTGCAGCATCATCAGTTTCAGCTCGTTCGTCGCCTGCAGCTTTTGCATCTCCATGCTGGCGTTTATCTGGGCTGTCTGCGCGGCCTGCTGGGCCTTGTACTGCAACATGGTCTGCTCATGCTGCATCTTCTGCTGCGCTAACTGTCCTTCGAGTTGCAGCTTCATCATGATCGGGTCTTGTTGGCCGCCCTGGCTTTGTTTCTCAATGGCCGCCTCGTATTCTTCCCTGCTCCGCAGCACCTTCGCGTTGTCGATGTGCATGGATTGAAACAGGGTTTTCATTGCCTCGTAGGGCTCGAACATCGGTGCAAAGGTGGGGTTCTGCGTGTACTTGTCGAGAATGTTCGTCAACTGTGCAGTCTGGATCTCCTTGACCAGCAAGGCGCTGGTGCCTCGGGCCTGAACTTCGAAGTCACCCTTGATAGAATCATCTTCGTTGAACTGCATGTTCCAGGCATAGAAACGGCGGATCATCGGCTTGGTGATGTTGTCGTCGTACTCTTTGACCTGCTGGCGCCGGACGGCATTGGCGGCGTTCATCAACATGGACATGCCGCCGAGCGTCGGAGTCACCTGCCCTTGCTCACCCTGGCTAATCATGGGGACGCCTGATTCTCGGTCAAGCAGGCTCATCGCCAGCTGCATGATGTTGGACATCTCTTGCTGACGGCTCTCGAAGTGGAACACCCCGAAGGCTTTTTGCACCTCGGCGAACTGCATATTGCTGTCCATTTCCCACACCTTGAACGGTGTCACCTCCCAGCTACCATCGGCCGGTGTGATCAGTCGCTTGTTCACAACCACCTGCGGGCCCACTGCCTTCGATGCGTTGTCGAGCATCGCCCGCCAGGCGCTGTTGATGATCTTCTGTGGGTTCCGCATCAGGTACGGCATAGACAGGCCGAATATACAGCCCTCATCCGGCTCGCAAACATAGACCGAATAGGGCCACTCCTCGGTTTCCAGTGGGTTGAGCGTCACCTTGATCACCACATCACCGGCGAAGATGGCCACGCCATCAAACTGCTGCCCACTCAGATCGCCAACATCCACGCCCGCAAACGCCAGCACATCTGCCGGGATTGGGCCGTGATAGGTCCAGACCTCATAGCGAGCATCCTGGTCGGATGGATTCAGGCCGCACAGATAGCGGATCTGGTCGGTAAATTCATGGTGCCGGGTTCTGGTCGAGCTAGGTGATGCCATCAACAGCTTATCGATTTGATCGGTAATGAACCCATGATCCGCAAGATTCTTGAGGCGTTTCAGATCTTTCTTGGTCAGGTACTTGCGCTCGTATACAAACTCACACCGGCTAAACCGATCGGCGCTCATGTCCGGGACAAAATCCCACGGCAGCACACACCGAGCAGCCGGTTTAATGTCTTTGATGATCTCGGCCTGCCATGCGCCACCATTCCGGCTCCAGCTTTGCTTAACCGAAGATTCCACTATCGGCCCGTTGAGGATCCCGGTCCCCAATTTCGCCGCATAGTGCAACATCCGGCGCGACTCGGCGTTGTAGTCGCAGGCGATCAGCTGATCATCAATGGTCTTCTCCATCCCGGTGGCCGCGTCCTGTGCAATCTTCATCAGCTCAGTGGCAACCATTGCATCCTGCGTCGGTTGTTCGCCGTCCTCAGTCTGCATCCGCTGCTTGGCATAAATGGTCAGCTCTGGATCAGGGCTGGCTGCAATGCCGTAGTTCTTGTCATCCACTGGGAACAGCATGTCACCCATTTGTGATGCCCAGGCGTCTGTTTTTTCACGGGTGATATTCACAAACACCGCTGACTTTTTAGCGGTCGTCAGAGCCTTTAAAAAATCTGGCTCATACTCACCACGGTATTGCCGCAAGTCCTCCAGCCAACGCTGCTCAATGAGCGCTCGCTGCTGCAGCTGACTTTCCAGATCGCTAAATCGCTGCGTCCCAAACAAATCGAGAGGTGAGAGTTGCTCCACCGCCTCACTGGACAGTGTAATGACTGACGGATTCTGCATGGTTAGTACCCTGTGACTTGGTCGCGCACGGCGGCGCTGTGAGAGTTGCTGGATATAGTTTTCACCCGCTCCTTGTCTGGCATGGCGCCCAGGCACAGGTATTGAGTGGCATCAGATGGGTGTGAATAGGCGTTCTTGTCTGGCTCCACGCCAAACTTTGTCGAGCCAGAAACGTTGAGCTGCTTGTATTGGTACCCGGTCTCGAACGCTTTGATGATGACTTTGCAATGTGGGCTAATCAGAAGTGCCGGCTGGCCTCGGCCAACAAGACGCGATAGCCACCACCGAACACCTTCAAGGCGGGCTAGCAGATTGTTGGTGTGCGCAGGCTGGGCATTCATCCCTGCGGTATGCAGCACCTCAAAGCAGGTCTGCTCATCGGTCTGGGCGCGACCAACCCCTGCAGGGTCGCCATAAATGACGTAGTCGAACCCGGCGTACTTGCTCACCAGCAAAGCCCCAAGCTGCTCATCAGCAAACCGCTTGATGCCCATACCGGTGGCGATCACCTCGTCAATGATCCGCAGCTGACCGAAGGCAGTGATCTGCCCGATGATTGCGGCCGGGGTCAATCCGAAGTCTAGGCCGATGACCAGTGGCAGCCCCTTGATAGGGCCAAGCCTATCCTTGGCCACATGCATGTCACGGTTGAAATGGTCGATAAATACCGGCTTGCCGGTCTGCACCGTAGCGAATCGATTGCAGATCCGGGAGCGGATCCAGTTCAGCGTCTTGCCGCCAAGCTGGTCATACCATGCCGAGAAACCCTTGCTGTTGTTTTTGACGTTTTCAGCTTTTGGGTTGGCCACAAACCGGCGCCCCAGGTAATCAATGAAGTGCCCGGCTGAGACCTGCTGATCCAGTTCTGGCGATAACGGAGCCCCCGGAGAGACTTCAATCAGCGCCCCCGGCTGCTCATAAAACTCCCAGCCAAGAGGCTTCAAGCTGTTGCCGTCGTCATCCACGCCAAACTCAAACGTGTGCCACCAGTGGTCATCGTCGGGTGAGTTGGTGTCCATGATCATGCCGCACCAGGTAGGGCCGCCGTCCTTGCCCGATGGGTACCGCGCCTGCACTGCACGGGATGCTGCTTCGTTGACGATATTCAGGTCGAGGAACTGCGCTTCGTTGATCCACACCCCGGTCATCTCGAGGGAGAGCATCTTGCGGATATCCTTGGGTCGGTCCATCGACAGGAAAAAGAATTCGGCCTCGATGGTGGTAACCCCATCTGGATGCGGTACGCGCATCATCCCTGTAATGGGGGCATCAAACTTGATGGGACAAACCTCGTCCGGGATCCAGTCTTGGAAGGTCTTGATCACCGTGGCCTTCAACTCGCCATAGGTGTTCCGGATACACACCCACCGCGTCTTTCTCACCCCATCAGCGTTCGGGGCTTGATTGATGGACACATCGAGCATGAACATGACGCAGCCTACCGACTTCCCCGAGCCTACCGGGCCACGCACGGCGGCCACCATAGGGCGCTCGTTGTGGATCCGCTGGAACGTCGGTGACGGGATATAGTTAATCGTTCTGACTTCGGCCATCGCCAGACCCGAATCCCAAATTCCACAGCACAGAAACCCCACCACGGCCTTTCTTCAAGATCTCGTACTCGGCCCGCGCCTTCTGCGTCAGGGCTCGGTCCTTCTCCATCTGCACTTCGGTGTGCTTGGTCTTGGTGATGATGTAGGGGATTTCTGCGATGGTTTTTTCGATCTGAATGATGCGAGCCAACATGGTGTCGGCCGCTTTTGTGACATTACCGTGGGCTCGATACAGGTTGAGCCTGGTTTCAATGGCGTTCTCATCACCTTCGGTAGCGGTCAGGTCTTTGGCTATCTGGCCGAGCGCGACTACTCCATTGCGGAAACCACACCGGCAAGCGACCAGTTCATCTTCAAGATTCGCCTCCAAAGCATCCCGGATCGCTTCCTCTTCGAAGTATTTCCCATAGACGCCGTGCTGCTGAGGCCCACCGGCTGACTTCTCAGCCATACGCGCTCGCTTCCGGTAATCGCGGTTCGGGTCGATCGCATCAAGGGTCGTGGAAACAGAACGACGAGGCGCCCGTCTGGGCGCCTTCTTAGCTTGCTTGTCACTCATCAGCGCTGATTACTTTTTCCAAGCATCAGGCAGGACCATGCCGAGCAATCCGGCAACACCAACCCCGGCATTGACAACAATTTGCTGAGACTCTGGTGACCAGTGGACGCCGAGAACACCCACAGCAAACAAAACAATCCCGCGCCAGGTGCTGGGTTCTTTCAGTCGATTAATGATGAATTGCATGGTTTCTCCTTGCGTTGCGGTTGTAAAAAAGGCCCAGGCAGTTGCCTAGGCCTCAGACTTGGAGAATTGCGCCTGGGTTAATACCGGCAGGGCCCCTATCGGGAGCGGAACCCCAACAGGCCATCGGTAACCGGATACGCGGGTTCGCGGGAATGCTCGCACATTGACGGCATCGGATTGGTTGCCACCCAGTACCAGCAGATTTCCGACACTGTCTTGTCCAACAACAAAGCCGACATGACCACCACCGTCTCGGGTAAACACGACGACACAATCAGCGGTCGGCTCCTTGAGTTGCACACCCCAAGAGAGATATGACTTCGCACTCTCGAACCGACTGGATTTAACGCCAGCCCGCTCCAACATGGCCCCCACGAAGGCCGCGCAGTTGCCAGTCACGACAGGTGCGGAGTTTTCACCTTTGACAACTATTCGCCCGTGCGGAACCCGAACGCAATACATCTCGCCTTTGAATTCTCGCCGACTCACATGCTTGCGCCTGATGTGTCTTGAAGCCTTGGTCTCGCTGTAGCTTATTACGAACGACTCCTTCTGGCTTAGTCCGGCAGCAGCCCTTGTTTGTACGGCTACGTGCAAACCAGCAACCGTGGCTATCCAAAGCAGATCGTTAAGAACGATTCTGTCTGCCGTATATATGGATGGAGCCTCTTTTGCATCGCCGTCAAACACTGAGTAAAAGCGCATAAACAGAAGTGCCTGCCTGCGGCTCAGACTGGCAATAAATGAAGGTGAAAGAGACTTGTACTCGATGAAAACATCATCGAACCAAGCCGGGTAATTAAACCTGAATACCGTCAGCGGCTTCTTGGTCAACGGGCCATAGACTTTGGATTGGGTGTAAACATGGTCCGGACCGAGGCCTCCCAGTCTTTCCACCTTTCTTTCTTTCGATACCTCAAAATCAATTGACCACGGGTGGCCATCATTTTTACCGTTTGAGTATCTGTATTTCCCATCGGAGATAAAGGCGGCAATCAGTTCGAGTTGCGCATCAGTCCATGGTCCATCTTCTTTGCCAGTAAACACACGATCAATGTAAAGGCCGTCAGCCGAAATATCTTCGAGAGTGCCGAAATGAGGGACCATAGACTTCCCCCACCTCCCCCACCATCGATGTCCGGCATCACAGGTTAGGTTGATCGACCTGTGCGATATGTCGAACACATCTCCGGTGTAATTCTTTTGCACCCTCTCCGGATGAGTTAGGCTCAGTAGCCCACGCTCGTCAGCTTGATAGACCTGCTCATTACCAAGCTGGTCAAACCTGATGAATCCATTTTCTGTCAGGATCTGGGTGTCGCCAGTGAAGCACCACGGCGTTTCGTCATCCTTGATGCCGCCACGTTTGATGTCCTTCCACATCTGCAGGATCTCGGGGTCATGCTCCTGTCCCTTCACCTCGCGCAGCCCAATAAACTGGCGGGCCAGTTCAATCCAACGTGCCATTGCCTTTCCCTCCGCGCATGATGCCGGCCGCCCGGCGTTCATAGATGTCCAGGGCTTTGGAGCCCATAAGCCCAGCCATTCCAGCCATGAACCCACAAAGGGGAAGTGGCGCAGTGATGTACCAGCACAACAGCATGGTGAGCATTCCGGCAAAGCCAGACACAATCACCTGCAGAAGCGCATCAACCAGTTGGAATGGCTTTCCGGTTGCCTTGATAGTTCGTATGTAGGCCACAAACCCTCCCCATACGCTCAGTCCGCCGAATGCCAGGTAGGCCAGCAGCGAGTAACTCTGTGGATCCTTCTCAGGCATCCGTTCCCCCGCATAGATGAAAAAACCCGCACAATGGCGGGTCAGAAATAAAAAAGCCGGACTGTTGAGACAATCCGGCATCATTGGTTCTATTTTGTGCTAACGCCCTGAAAATGCAAGAGGCTTATAGGATCCCGCACCATTTTGCTATGGCGGTCATGGCCATGAAAAAGCCAAACGACTCGGGAAGGTGATTGGCCGAACCGAAGATCAGTGTCGCCGCCACAGCGACGATGACGCAGCCAATCCATTCCGCAATCTTCTCCGCCATGCCATCACCCCAAGCGTTCAATTTCTAGCGAGCATAACAGACCATCCGTGGTCTGCCAGTGCCGCTATTCTCCACCCAGGAAAGCCCCTTCGCTTCGCAGGTATTCCCGGTTCCTGGTCAGGTAAACTCCGCCTTGGGTTCTGTCCATGCTGTTCTCCCGGCTCTTGATGGACTGACGCAGCCGTTTCCCTGTCAGGCGCTCCCCCTTCTCGTGCGATTCATTGAACTGGCGGATCTGCTCCATCACATCACGCAATGCATCCGCGTCGCCGTCTCGCCGTGCATTGAAATAGGCCGCTTTCAACTGGCTTCTGGTGTCCTCAATGGTTTTCTCCTTGCCCTTGATGTATTCCCGAGCCGCATAGACCTTTGCCATCTCAGCATTCCCAAAACCCATGGCCTGCATCGCGACATTCCAGGCACCAACATCGTCGATGATGCTATCACCGGTGCGCGTTTGCTCCCCTTCTGTCGCCTGCCGGTATGCTTTGGCCAGATCCTTGACGGCCTTCGGTGACATAGCCTCAATGCCGCGCTGGATGTCGCCATCGGCAAATGACCGAGCGCCACGCACAGCCGACACGCCAATCCCCAGAACCGGACCGGCCACTTGCTGCAGGTAATGGAATGTCAGGTCATCGCCCTCAGCGCCCTCCTTCGGTGAACGCCACCACAAATCACCCAGCCCAGTACGTCCGGCAATACTCAGCCCGGTCAGTGAGTCCATTGGCCCCCGCGCAATCAGCTCACCCAACTCAGGGCCAAGCGCTTGGGTCAGGCCCAGCCGGAAAGACGCCTCGCCACCTCGATCGTCATCGTCATCAAACGCCGACGCGAGCACATACAGGATTGCCGACACCGGAGTTGGCAAGCCCATCATCCCGGCCATGATCCAGGTTGTGCCCATGATCCCGCCCAGCGTTTTGAGTGCCACTGTGTCACCCTTGGCCGCCTTAATGGCGTTGCTGTAGATGGTGTAGGTCATCATCTGGCTGTAGATCTTGAACTGGGTCAGTACCTTGGCCACATCGCCGCGCATGTAACGAGGCCGGTTGCTGGCCGCATAGTTCCCGTGACCGTCATAGACCATCTCGGTTACCTGGTCGGCATATTGCTCCTCGGTGAGATTGGGCTTTGCCTCCTTGAGCAGGCGATAGGCCGCCAACGCCGCCACTTCCCGGTTCAACACCTCGGCATTATGAAACAACGCCCCCGCCATGCGCATCGCCGTGCGAGAAATGGAGGATCCTGGCTTCACATCTTGCTGGTCGGTATCTGCCCGGGCGGCAACGCTATGCGCCTGTGTCAGATCCAGCACCCCGGCATGATACAGCGCATTGAGCATCGCCTTTTCATCAGCTGAGATACCTGCAGTGGCGCGGGTCAATGATTTCCACGCCTCCTTGGTTCCAAACTTGAACTTGCCGTGCTTGATGTAATCGCCCATGGCCTTCGCCATCGCGGAGGATGCCTTGCCAAACCCGAACTTACCGCCCAGTTGCGGCAGCATCACCGTCGCGTTTTGCGTCAGGTTGATAACCGCAGATGCCGGGCTGGCGCCCAGATAGAACAGGAACCCGATATTCCCCACCATCCCAGCCCACTTGCTGCCCTTAGGGTTCATGTTCAGTTCGTGGCGCTTGTTCATCTCGTTGAGCACCTGCTGCGCCACTTCCAGATCGCCGGAATCAATGTCTGACGCCTCACCTCGGACACCTGCCTGGATCTGCTCATTCATCTTGTTCAGCTCGGCCTGCATCTTGTGGCCATAGCGGATCTTGGAAACGTGGTGCGCATAGTGATAGACGCTATTCAGGTAGGCGCGGTGACCGTCACGACTGGCGCCCTTCACTCGGCGGCGATGGATGGCGTGTTTGGCAAAGCTGGCATCCGGCAACATCTGCAGCATGGCCTGCCAGACATCATCCTTGATGGCTGACGCGCTGGCACCAGACTCACCGGCCTGATCCAGCAGTTGCATCACCTTCAGGCCGAGCGCGTTGGAGTTTGCCTGTCCGCCGTTGCCCTCCTCTTTCACTGTCATCACCGCATTGTAACCGTCACGCTGATACTGCTTGATGGCCTGCTCTGCATCCTTGCGCCGCTCGAAGTGCTCCCGGATATGCTCATCACCCTTGGTGGCCTTCACCACATAATCACCAAAGCGAGCCAGCGGGAAGTAGGGGCCATGCTTCAAGGCTGACTCCATCTGCAGGCGTAACTCGGCGGCAAGAGTCTTGCCCTCGGCGCCCATCAGATCCTCAAGGCGTTGCTCGATAGCATCCCGCAGATCAGCCCACTGCTTGTCGTAGGTCTCGCGCATGGTTTGATACAGCGCCTTGCCTTCCCTGTTCAGGCCCAGGTTGTACCGCTCGGCCAAGTGCTTATGGTTAGCCGTGATCGTGTCCAGCTCGGATTGATATTTGGCCTTGGTTTCTGGCTTTATCGCCTTATCAAGTCGCTCCTTTGCCTCTTGATACAGCGAGTTATCAGCAAGTGATAAGTCTGGGTGCAGCTTGGCCATAGTGGCATCGTGCATTAGGTTGGACAGCGCCTTTTTCTGCTCCTTGCCAAGAGCATCCCACAGCGGATCTATGCGGGTTTCAGCATCGAGCAGGATTTCATTGCGATCAGCCTCCATCTTGGTTCGGAGCTTCTGATACATGCTGATAGCACCCCCGGTAATCTCCCGGTAGATCTGGTCTATCTGCAGATCGGTTAACGCGCCAAGACCTCTTGGTCGCATCTCTTTGAGCCAATTCAATGCCGTACTGGGGGCCGCCTTGGCCAGGCTCTCAGCTTGGCCTAAGATGGACTGATCTGCAGTTGCGCTACTCAGGCTAAATAGCGCCTGATTTTTCTGTGTCATTTCTCCTGGTTCCGCAAGTCGCCGAACACCATCGCCAACCAGCAAGTAAGACACTCCACATGTACAGGATCTTTAGCTACAACCAATTGAAATAGATAGAAAAAAGGCTTCGTTTGTGATCTGATTTAATCGCAAAAAAA